>NZ_QHHW01000023.1:0-868 GCF_003947325.1 Amycolatopsis sp. WAC 01375 | reverse complement strand
CGGTGATCTCGGCGGCAGAGGTCGATGAGGTCGTCGGCGTTGGTGGTGCCGCCGAACTGCCACGGCACCGAATGGTCGAGATCGCAGGTCTGTGCGGGGCGGCCGCAGCCGGGTCTTCGGCACTCACGGTCCCGTACCCGGATGAACTCGGCGACGCCGGCTGTGGGCCGGTACCGGTCGCGGCCGAGGTCCAGTATCTGTCCGGACAGCGGGTCGGTGATGATCCGGCGCAGCACGGTGTCCGGGCCGGTCGCGATGTGCCGTGCCAGTGCCGCCGGAAGATGACCGTGTCCGGCCATCTCCGCCGGGTCGTCGTTGAGGCCGAGGTAGGTGAACAAGTCCATGTACAGGAACACGTCCGCACGCTCACTCGCGCCACCCTGGCCGCCGAGCAGGAGATCGAGCGCGACGTCCGCGCGCAACTGGTCCAGGGTGCGGGTTTCGTCGCCGGTCTTGAGTTTCTTCGCTTCCCTGTCGATGCGAAGGTAGGCGGCGTTGACCTTCTCGGCGGGCCCGTCCTCGACCTCGATCGACGCCACCCCCGTCTCACCCTGCCGCACGCTGAGACGGCGACCTTCGCGAGAGTGCTCGGCACGTCTGTCGGCTCCTTCGCGGTCGACCGTGATCGCCGCATGATGAGCCGCTTTCCTGATCTGGCCGGAATTCTTCCCCGCCAACCGGCCCTCGAGCAGGGCATCGGCCGCTAGGGCGTTGTCGTCCGACAGCCACGCCGTCGCCGCGGCGACCTTCATCGCGCCGAAACCACTCACTTTTCCCTCGTCCATCAGAGTCAACGTGCGCGGCAGCCGGGCGGTCAACGCTTCAGCGGCAGCGACCATCGCACCGGCATGATTGTCCACAAGAGACA
>NZ_QHHW01000022.1:0-266195 GCF_003947325.1 Amycolatopsis sp. WAC 01375 | reverse complement strand
GGTTGATGGACCGGGGTTTGGTGAATGGGTTCGGGGCGGCGAAGATCGCGGCGGCCACCTCATGGCTCTCCGACGAAGACGCCCGGGCCGCAGACGCTCTGTTGGAGGATCGCCTGGAGGGGAAGAACTCCGAGCAGATCCGCAAAGCGGCGAGTCATGCGGCGATGACGGTGGACCGGGAGGGTGCTTCTCGCCGGTCTGAGCATTCCCGTGCGGGCCGCCGCCTCACCCTGCGCCACGGTGAGGCAGGAGTGGCGTCGATCGAGGTCGAGGACGGCCCGGTGGAGAAAGTCGCCGCCGCCTACACCCGGATCGATCGGGAAGCACGCGCCCTCAAGACCGGCGGGGAGACTCGCACCCTGGACCAGCTCCGCGCCGACGTCGCCCTGGACCTCCTGCTCGGCGGCCAGGGCGGCAAGAGCGAGCGGGCGGAGGTATTCCTCTATATGGATCTGAACACTTACCTCGGCGTGAACGAGGATCCGGCGGAACTGGCCGGGCACGGACACATCCCGGCGTCGCTGGCGCGGGAGATCGCCAGTGGGCCGGACACGGTACTGCGGCGGATCATCACGGATCCGTTGTCGGGGCAGGTACTGGATTTGGGGCGGGATCGGTATCGGCCCACGGCGGGGGTGGGCGAGTTCGTGCGGGTACGGGATCGTGAGTGCCGAAGACCCGGCTGCCACCGTCCCGCCCAAGCCTGCGACCTCGACCATGTCGTGCCGTGGCAGTTCGGCGGCCACACCAACGCCGATGAGTTGATCGACCTGTGCCGCCGCGACCACCGACTCAAAGACGAACCCGGCTGGACCTACTCCCTCGCCCCAGACGGCACTCTCACCGTCACCACCCCAACTGGACAGCGTTACGACAGTTCGCCTCCACCACTGCACGAACCCCGCCCAGCCACCGAACCACCACCGTTCTGAACCATCGCCGGAAAACGGCAACGGCTGTCTTCCGCACCGTCGCTGCGCCCTCGACCCGAGGAACCACTGTCCCCTTGACTGGACGTGCCTCGCCCGAGTCCGACCACGATGGCCCGCAACCGCCTCCTCGACCCTCCCGATCCGGCCTACCTGGGCGTCGCCAGAGAAAACGACGACGCGACGCCCGGACAAACGTCGCCACCCGAAACCCACGCCGGAGATTCACCCCTGAGGCATCCCGAGCAGCCACTGCCCGACCCCGGAACCACCAGCCGAAAACCGGCCACTCATCCCTCACCGGCCAAACGACGGGAACCCCACCCGATGAAACCGGCGTGAACACCGGATGACACCTCGCGAACCCGGCTACCAAGCCGAACCCCCAGTTGTCCACTTCATGACGTCATCGGGCCCCTCGACGAGGTGTTCCAGGCCACTTTTTGGCGGGTTCCTACAAGACCCGGCCCTCGGCATGCGCCACCGACGACATTCTCGTACCGGCCGGTAAGAGGCAGGCTGTTAGACAGGTACAGAAGACTGCCCCGCGCGTGATCCGGTGGGACAGTGTCGCGCATTTGGGAGGCTCAGTCGGTGTTCAGTCGTGTCGCCATCGTCAACCGCGGAGAAGCCGCGATGCGGCTCATCCACGCCGTCCGCGAGCTCTCGGCGGAGACCGGACGGCGGATCGAGACCGTCGCGCTCTACACGGACGCGGACCGGTCGGCGACGTTCGTGCGGGAAGCCGACATCAGCCACAACCTGGGTCCGGCGTCGGCGCGTCCGTATCTGGACTTCGCCGTGCTGGAGCGGGCGTTGACCGAAACCGGGGCCGACGCGGCCTGGGTCGGCTGGGGGTTCGTGGCGGAGGATCCGGCCTTCGCCGAGTTGTGTGAGCGGCTGGGTGTCACCTTCATCGGGCCGAGTGCGGACGCGATGCGCAAGCTCGGCGACAAGATCGGCGCGAAGCTGATCGCCGAAGAGGTCGGTGTGCCGGTGGCGCCGTGGAGCCGCGGTGCCGTGGCGGATCTCGACGCCGCCATCAAGGCCGCCGACGAGATCGGCTACCCGCTGATGCTCAAGGCGACCGCGGGCGGTGGCGGCCGCGGTATCCGCGTGATCACCTCCGCGGACGAGCTCGAGGACGCCTACGAGCGCACCAGCCTGGAGGCCGAGCGCGCCTTCGGCAGCGGCGTCGTGTTCCTGGAGCGTCTGGTCACCGGCGCCCGGCACGTCGAGGTCCAGGTCATCGCCGACGGCCAGGGCACCGCGTGGGCGCTCGGCGTCCGCGACTGTTCGGTGCAGCGGCGCAACCAGAAGATCATCGAGGAGTCCGCCTCCCCCGTGCTCAGCCTCGAGCAGGCCGACGAGCTCAAGCGGTCCGCCGAGCGGCTCGCGCTCGCGGTCGGCTACAGCGGCGCCGGGACGGTGGAGTTCCTCTACCACCCCGGCGACAAGCTGTTCGCCTTCCTCGAGGTCAACACCCGCCTTCAGGTCGAGCACCCGATCACCGAGCTGACCACCGGCATGGACCTGGTCAAGGCCCAGCTGCACGTCGCCGCCGGCGGCAAGCTCGAAGGCCCCCAGCCCGCCGAATCCGGTCACGCCGTCGAGGCACGGCTCAACGCCGAGGACCCGGATCGCGACTTCGCGCCGTCGCCCGGCCGCATCGCGCGTCTGGACCTGCCCGCCGGCCCCGGTATCCGGGTCGACACCGGGGTCAGCGAAGGCGACACGATCCCGGCCGACTTCGACTCGATGATCGCGAAGATCATCGCCTACGGCCGCGACCGTGACGAGGCGCTCGGCCGTCTGCGCCGCGCGATGGCGCAGACCACGGTCATCATCGAGGGCGGCGCGACCAACAAGAGTTTCGTGCTCGACCTGCTCGACCAGCCCGAGGTGATCGACGGTTCCGCCGACACCGGCTGGATCGACCGGGTTCGCGGCGAAGGCAAGCTGGTCACGCATCGCCACTCGGCGATCGCGCTCGCGGCCGCCGCGATCGAGGCCTACGAAGACGAGGAAGCCGTTGAGCGCCAACGACTTCTCTCCACCGCACACGGTGGCCGCCCGCAGGTTCAGCACGAGAGCGGCCGTCCGCTCGACCTCAAGCTGCGCGGCGCCGCGTACCGCGTGAGTGTCGCCCGGATCGGCCACCGCCGGTTCCGCGTCGGTGTCTCGGCGGGCGGCGGCGACATCCACCCCGCCGACGTCGAGGTCGACCGGTTCGACGAGCACACCGGCCAGATCACCGTCAACGGCACCCGGTTCCGCCTCGTCACCGGCACGCACGGGCCGATCCACCTGATCGAAGTCGACGGCGTCACCCACCGTGTCAGCCGGGACGAGGGCGGCGTCGTCCGCTCCCCCGCGCCCGCGCTCGTCGTCGCGACGCCGCTGGAGGTCGGCGCGGAGGTCGAGGCAGGCGCGCCCGTACTGGTGCTGGAAAGCATGAAGATGGAGACGGTGCTCCGCGCGCCGTTCCGCGCGAAGCTGCGTGAGTGCGTCGTCTCGGTCGGCAGCCAGGTCGAGACCGGCGCTCCCCTGCTGCGGCTCGAGCCGCTGGCGGAGGAAGGCGCCGAGGTCGCCGAGGACAAGGGCAGTGTCGAGATCGAGCTGCCCGCCGAACCGGGCGGAACGTCGGCCGCGCAGCGGATCACGCGGGGACAGCAGGATCTGCGCAGCCTCCTGCTCGGCTTCGACGTCGACCCGCACGACGAACGCCGCACGCTCAGCGCGTACCTGGCCGCCCGTGCCGAACTGGAGGACAACGGCGACCGCCCGCTGGAGGGCGAGGTCGAACTGCTGACCGTCTTCGCCGACCTGTCCGAGCTGATGCGCAACAAGCCGGCACGCGAGGAGGTCAAGACGGACACCCGGGTGCACAGCTCCCGCGAGTTCTTCCACGCCTACCTGCAGAGCCTCGATGTCGAACGCGCCGGCCTGTCCGAGTCGTTCCAGAACAAGCTCAAGAAGGTGCTGGCGCACTACGGCATCGAGGATCTGGAGCGGACGCCGGAACTGGAGGAGGCGGTCTTCCGTATCTTCCTCGCCCAGCAGCGGACCTCGTCCGACGTCGCGATCGTCACCGCACTGCTGCGGCAGTGGCTCACCGAGCCGCAGCCTTTCGAGTCGATGCGCGAGCCGGCGGGTAAGGCGCTGGAGGCGCTCATCGCCGCCACCCAGCTCCGTTTCCCGGTGGTCGGCGACCTGGCGCGCAGCGTGGTGTTCCGCTGGTTCGCCCAGCCACTGCTCCGCCGCACCCGCGCCGAGGTGTACAGCGAGGTCCGCAAACACCTGAGCCACCTCGACCGGCATCCGGATTCTCCGGACCGCGCCGAGCGGATCGCGAGCATGCTGGCCAGCGCGCAACCGCTGGTGCGCCTGCTCGGGCAGCGGATCGGCCGCCCCGGCACCGATCACACCCCGCTGCTGGAGGTGCTGAGCCGCCGCTACTACGGCAACCGCGCGCTCACCGGTGTCCAGCAGGTCACCGTCGGCGGCTGCACCTTCGTCACCGGTGACTACACCGACGAGAACGAGCGGTTCCACATGGCGACCACCGCCGTCGACCGCGCCGGGCTGCCAGGGGCGATCGAGGCGGTCGCCGATCTCGCCGCGAAACTGCCCGCCGACACCGACGTCGAGGCGGACCTCTACCTGACGTGGGACGACGAGTCGGCCGACGACGACGCGATGGCGGCCGGGCTGCGCGAGGTCCTCGTGGCCGGGTCGCTGCCCAGCCGCGTCCGGCGGATCACCACCACGGTCGCCGGACACGGCGGCGCGGTGATGCACCACCACTTCACCTTCCGCCCGTCCTCGACCGGGTTCAGCGAAGAGCGGCTGATCCGCGGCCTGCACCCGCTGATCGCGCAGCGGATGCAGTTGCAGCGGCTGGCGAACTTCGACCTCACCCGGTTGCCGTCCGGCGACGAGGACGTCTACCTGTTCAAGTGCGTCTCGCCGATGAACCCGTCCGATCAGCGGCTGGTCGCGCTCGCCCAGGTCCGTGACCTGACCCCGTTGCGGGACAACGACGGCAAGCTGCTGGCCCTGCCCGCGGTCGAAGGCACGCTGGCGGGCTGCCTCGACGCGATCCGCGGGGTGCAGGCGAAGCTTCCGCCGAGGAAGCGTTTCGACACCAACCGGATCATGCTGTACGTGTGGCCGACCAGTGAGCTCACCGGCGAAGAGCTGGACACGGTCGCCCAGCGTGTGCAGCCGTCGACGGCGGGCGCGGGTCTCGAAGAGGTCCAGTTCCTCGGCAGGCAGCGTGACCGCGCGACCGGTGAGGTCAACGAGGTCGCCGTGCGGATCGGCTACGACGTCAGCGGTGGCGTGCAGATGTCGGTGTCCGAACCCGTCACCGAGCCGATCCTCCCGCTCGACGACTACCGCCAGAACGTCCTGCGCGCCCGCCGCCGCGACACGGTGTACCCGTACGAGCTGACCGAGATGCTCGGCTCGTTCACCGAGTACGACATGGACGACACCAATACGTTGGTTCCGGTCGACCGGAAGAAGGGGCGCAACAAGGCGGCGATCGTCGCCGGTGTGGTCACCACGCCGACCGAGCGTTACCCAGAGGGTGTCCAGCGCGTCGTGCTGCTGGGCGACCCGACGAAGGCGCTCGGCGCGCTGTCGGAGCCGGAGTGCTCGCGGGTGATCGCGGCGCTGGATCTCGCCGAGCGGCTGCGGGTCCCGCTGGAGTGGTACGCGCTCTCGGCGGGTGCCCGGATCTCGATGGAGTCCGGCACCGAGAACATGGACTGGGTCGCGGCCGCGCTCAAGCGGATCGTGCACTTCACCCAGAACGGCGGCGAGATCAACATCGTGGTCGCCGGGATCAACGTCGGCGCCCAGCCGTACTGGAACGCCGAAGCGACGATGCTCATGCACACCAAGGGAATCCTGGTGATGACGCCGGATTCCGCGATGGTGCTGACCGGCAAGCAGTCGCTCGACTTCTCCGGCGGTGTCTCGGCGGAGGACAACTTCGGCATCGGCGGTTACGACCGTGTCATGGGCCCGAACGGCCAGGCGCAGTACTGGGCGCCGAACCTCGCCGCGGCGCGGGACGTGCTGATGTCGCACTACGACCACACCTACGTGGCGCCGGGCGAATCCGGTCCCCGCAAGGCGGTCACGAACGACCCGATCGACCGGGACGTCTCGTCGTTCCCGCACGCGGCCGTCGACAGCGACTTCACCACGGTCGGCCAGATCTTCTCGCGGGAGGCCAACCCCGACCGCAAGAAGCCGTTCGACATCCGCACCGTGATGCGCGCGCTGTCGGATCAGGACCACCCGGTGCTGGAGCGCTGGCCGGGAATGGCGGACGCGGAGACCGCGGCCGTGCAGGACGTGCACCTCGGCGGGCGGCCGGTGTGCCTGCTCGGGATCGAGTCGCGTTCGGTGCCGCGCCGCGGCTTCCCGCCCACCGACGGACCGGACACCTACACCGCGGGCACCCTGTTCCCGCGGTCGTCGAAGAAGGCGGCGCGGGCGATCAACGCGGCCAGCGGCAACCGGCCGCTCGTGGTGCTGGCGAACCTGTCCGGTTTCGACGGTTCGCCGGAGTCGATGCGGAAGCTGCAACTGGAGTACGGCGCGGAGATCGGCCGGGCGATCGTCAACTTCGAAGGCCCGATCGTGTTCACCGTGATCTCGCGGTACCACGGTGGCGCGTTCGTAGTGTTCTCGAAGGCGCTGAACCCGAACATGACGGTGCTGGCGTTGGAAGGCTCGTTCGCCTCCGTGCTCGGTGGCGCGCCCGCCGCGGCGGTCGTGTTCGCCGGTGAGGTCAACGCGCGGACGGCGGCGGACCCGCGGGTGCGATCGCTCACCGAGAAGGTCGGCGGGGCGACCGGTGCCGAACGCGCCGCGCTGGCCGCGGAACTGGCGGAGCTCCAGTCGTCGGTGCGGTCCGAGAAGCTGGGCGCGGTCGCGGCCGAGTTCGACGGCGTGCACAGCATCGAGCGCGCGGTGAAGGTCGGCTCGGTGGACGCGATCATCAGCGCGGCCGAGATGCGGCCGCGCATCATCGAGGCGATCGAACAGGGCCTGGCGAAGAAGTAGTACTTAACCGCAATGAAGGGGCCTTTCATAGCAAAATTTGCTATGAAAGGCCCCTTCATTGCACGGGTCAGTGGCCAGGTCCAGGTTCGGGAGGCAGGTCCCCGAAGTCCTCGGGCACGATCTTGTCCAGCGCCGCCCTGAACTCCTCGACCTCCCGCTCCTGCGCGACCGGGTCCGGCGGCACCGACGGCAGTTCCGCGTCGGGTCCGGAGCCCATGATCTCGACCCGTACGGAAGCGACCTCGAGCACCGCGTCCGCCACCTCGATCCCGACTCCGGCCCGCAGGCCGATCGCGACCGCGTCACTCGGCCGGGCCGAGACGCGGATTCCGGAATCGAGCACCAGGTCGGCGAAGAAGATGCCGTCCCGCAGCGCGGTGACCTGGACACCGGTGACCCGGTGCCCGAACGATTCGACCACCTGGCCGATCAGTTCGATCGTGCCGGGCCGGGGCAGCCGGATCTTCTCCTGCGCGAGCGCCACCGCACTCGCCTCGGGGCCGCCGATCGTGATCGCCAGCCAGCGGCGTTCGCCCTCCCTCTCCCGCAGCAACATCACCGGCGCCGCTTCCGGAGCCAGGACTGCCATCCCTTCGACGTCCATGGGGATCATGCGCGGTACCTCATTCCCTCGGTCAGGCGGTGTCGTCCTTCAGCGCCTTGTCCGCCACCAGTTCCGACGGGGTGGGCTGATCGCGACGCTGGAACGGGGTGGTGTGCCCCTCGGCGCGCAGCCGGGGGATCATGTGGGGGTAGTGGAGTTCGAACGCGGGCCGTTCGGACCGGATCCTCGGCAGGTCGTGGAAGTTGTGCCGGGGCGGCGGACAGGTCGTCGCCCATTCCAGGGAGTTCCCGTGTCCCCACGGGTCGTCGACTTCGACGACCTCCCCGAACCGGTAGCTGCGCACGACGTTCCAGACGAACGGCAGCACCGACGCGCCGAGCAGGAACGCGCCGATCGTGGAAATGGTGTGCAGCAAGGTGAAACCGTCGCTGCTCAGGTAGTCGGCGTAGCGGCGCGGCATGCCTTGGTTGCCGAGCCAGTGCTGGACGAGGAACGTCGTGTGGAAGCCGATGAAGGTGGTCCAGAAATGGAGTTTCGCGAGCCGCTCGTCGAGCATCCGCCCGGTCATCTTGGGGAACCAGAAGTAGATGCCGGCGAAGGTGGCGAACACGATGGTGCCGAACAGGACGTAGTGGAAATGCGCCACCACGAAGTAGGTGTCGTGGATGTGGAAGTCCAGCGGTGGCGCGGCGAGGATGATCCCGGTCAGCCCGCCGAGCAGGAACGTCACCATGAAGCCGATCGACCACAGCATCGGTGATTCGAAGGTGAGCTGCCCCTTCCACATGGTGCCGATCCAGTTGAAGAACTTGATCCCGGTCGGTACCGCGATGAGGAAGGTCATGATGGAGAAGAACGGCAGCAGCACCGCACCGGTGGCGAACATGTGGTGCGCCCACACGGCGAAGGACAGGGCGGTGATCGCGATCGTCGCGAACACCATGAGTTTGTAGCCGAACAGCGGTTTCCGGCTGAACACCGGGACGATCTCGGTGATGATGCCGAAATACGGCAACGCGACGATGTACACCTCGGGATGCCCGAAGAACCAGAACAGGTGCTGGAACAGGATCGCCCCGCCGTTGGCCGGATCGAAGACGTGCGCGCCGAGCCTTCTGTCCGCCATCAGGCCGAACAGCGCCGCGGTGAGGATCGGGAAGACCGCCAGGATCAGGATCGTGGTGAACAGGATGTTCCAGGTGAACAGCGGCAACCGCCACATGGTCATTCCGGGTGCGCGCAGGCAGAGGATCGTGGTGACCATGTTGACCGCGCCGAGGATCGTCCCGAGTCCGGACACGATCAGGCCCATGATCACCAGATCGGCGCCAACGCCCGGGGTGTGCGCGGCGTTGGACAGCGGCGTGTACATCGTCCAGCCGAAGTCGGGCGCGCCACCCGGGGTGAGGAACGAGCTGAGCACCATCAGCCCGCCGAAGAGGTAGAGCCAGTAGGAGAACGCGTTCAGCCTCGGGAAAGCGACGTCCGGGGACCCGATCTGCAGCGGCAGGATGTAGTTGGCGAAGGCGAAGAGGTTCGGTGTCGCGTACAGCAGCAGCATGATGAGGCCGTGCATGGTGAACAGCTGGTTGTACTGCTCCTGCGACAGGAACTGCATCCCCGGCCTGCCCAGTTCACCGCGCATCAGCAGCGCCATGAAACCGCCGGCGACGAAGAACCCGAACGAGGTGGTGAGGTACAGCAGCCCGATCGTCTTGTGATCGGTGGTGCGGACGACGTTGAGGAACACGCTGCCCTTGGGCGCCCGGGTTCGCCCGCCGAAGCGGACGGCGTCTGGGCGGGGCGCTGCCTTCACCGCGGTCATGACGACTCCCAGCACGAGGACACACCTTCGAAAAGCTGGTACCCCTCCAGGAGAGTCCCTACACGCGGGCTTTTCAAGAGCTAGAGGAGTAAAGCCTCCGATACGCCATCCGGCCGGTTACCCGGAGTCCGGCACTCCGCTTTCATGAAAGGACTCAACGGGACTTCGCAGTGCGGACCGCGATGCTCAGCAGCGCCGCGGCCGGACCGGCGAGCCGTCGCCCGGCGGGCCACACCGCGCGCAGTTCCCGGCCGAAATCGACCCCGTCGACCGCGACCGGAACGAGCCTGCCTTCGGCGACATCCCGGACGATGGCGAGTTCGCTGATCACCGCCGGACCGGCGCCCGCGATCACCGCGTTGCCGACCGCGGAGGCGGAACCCAGTTCCAGCAACGGTTTCGCCGGACCGACACCGGCCTTGCGCAACGCGGCGTCCACGGTCTCCCTGGTCCCGGAACCCGGTTCGCGGACCACGAGCGGCGTGATCGCCAGTTCGGCCGCGGTCACCGGCCGGCGCTTGCGCGCCCACGGATGACTTCCGGGCACGACGAGGACCAGGTGATCGGTGGCGACCCGCCGGGACGACAGCCCTGGCAACGCGCCGGGCGACTCGACGAACCCGAGATCGACCTTGCCCTCCCGTGCCAGTTCGGCGGCCTGGTCGGAGTTGGTGACCTCCAGTCCGAGGTACAGCCCGGGGTCGAGGCGTTTGAGCTCGCCGATCCAGCCCGGCACCAGATACTCGGCCAGCGTCATGCTCGCGGCGACCCGCAGATGTGCCTCGTGCTGGGTGCGCAGCGCTTCGGCGCCGTCGAGCAGACCATCGAGTTCGGAGAGCACCCGATGCGCCCAGCCCGCGATGACCCGGCCGTCGGGAGTGAGCGCGGAACCGCGCCGCGTACGGTCGACCAGCACCAGTCCCAGCCGTCGCTCTACTGTGGACAGCCGTTTGCTCGCCGACGGCTGCGCGATCCCGAGGCTGGCCGCGGCCTGCCCGATACTGCCGAGCTCGTCCACGAGCACCAGCAGGCGCAGGGAGTCCAGGTCGGGTGTGGTCATAGCCCAAGTGTATGACCTACCCCTCGCATTCCCGGCTACCAAGGTCACCCCGTACGGACGACGCTCGAACCATGAGCACCACGCACGCGAGACCGACGAAGCCCTTCCTGACCGCGGTGGCCGTCACCGGCGCCGGGGTGGGCGCCGCGTATCTGGTCGGCACCGCGTTCCCGGTCGTCAGCGCGCTCACCATCGCTGTCGTGCTCGGCATCCTCACCGGCTCGTTGCCGTCGTTGTCGGACGAGACCCGGAAGGCGATCTCCGGAACCACCAAGAAGCTGCTTCGCGCCGGTGTCGTGCTCCTGGGCCTTCAGCTCTCGCTCCCCTCGGTCCTGGCGCTGGGCCCCGGGACGCTGCTCGCCGTGGTGCTCACGGTCGGCGTCACCTTCCTCGGCACGATCGGCCTCGGGAGGCTCCTCGGCGTGCCGCGTGGCCTGGCGATGCTGGTCGCGACCGGGTTCTCCATCTGCGGCGCGTCGGCCATCGCCGCGATGGAAGGCGTCGTCGAACGCGAAGACTCCGACGTCGCCACCGCCGTCGCCCTGGTCACCTTCTACGGCGGGCTCGCCATCGCGGCCGTCCCGCTGATCGGCGGCTGGCTGCGGCTCGACGCGGTCCGGATCGGCGAATGGGCCGGGCTCAGCGTGCACGAGGTCGCGCAGGTCGTCGCCGCGGCCACCCCCGCCGGCGGTGCCGCCATCGCGGTCGCCATCGTGATCAAGCTCAGCCGCGTGGTCCTGCTGGCCCCGATGGTCGCCGCGGTCGGGATGCACGAACGGCAT
Source organism: Amycolatopsis sp. WAC 01375 (assembly GCF_003947325.1). Lineage (NCBI taxonomy): Bacteria > Bacillati > Actinomycetota > Actinomycetes > Pseudonocardiales > Pseudonocardiaceae > Amycolatopsis > Amycolatopsis sp. WAC 01375. The sequence goes on along the minus strand of NZ_QHHW01000022.1, from coordinate 254,950 downwards.
CGCCCCGCCGACGGGAAGCGGCCGCCGCTGGTCCCGGTGTTCGTCCTCGGTTTCCTGGCGATGGCCGCCGTGCGCAGCACCGGCGTCGTGCCGGGTTTCGCGCTCGACGTCGCCAAGATCGCCTGCACACTGCTGCTGGCCGGGGCGCTGTTCGGCCTGGGTTGCGCGGTCCGGATCGGCAAGCTCGTCCGCACCGGTGGCCGCGCCCTGCTGCTCGGTCTGCTCTCCACCCTCCTGGTCGGGACCACCGCGCTGGTCACGCTGACCGTGCTCGGCTGAGGACGGCGGCCGCGAGCAGCGCGATCACCCCGCCGGTGACCATCACGGCCGGGACGGAGACCGCGTCGACGACCATCCCGCCGAGGAGCGCCCCCGCCGAGAGGGTCGCCTGGAACGACGACGTGAACAGCACCGACGCCGCTTCGGGCGCCTGCGGTGCCGCTCGCGCGAACCAGGTTCCCGAGCAGACCGGGACGGCTCCGTAGGCGAAACCCCAGACCACCAGCAGCGCGAGCGCGCCCGGCTTCGAATCACCGAGAAACGGCAACGCGAGTGCCGCGACGCCGATCGACCCCGCCGCCGCGAGGAAGGTCAGCCGGAGATCGCGGGCGATCGCGGCGCCCGCGACGAAGTTGCCGGCGATCCCGGCGGTGCCGTAGACGAGCAGGAAGACGGTGATCAGCTCCGGGCCCACCTGCGTCACCTGGCGCAGGAGCGGCGTGACGTAGGTGTAGGTCCCGAAATGGGCGAGCACGACCAGGACCGTGACGAGCAGGCCGAGCCTGGTCACCCGCCCCCGCGTCATCTCACGCAGGACGCCGAGCCGGGTGGCGCCCCGCGACGGCAGCGGGGGCAGCGAGAGGGCCAGCGCGGCGAGAACGCCGATCGTGAACACCGTCATCACCGCGAACGCCGCTCGCCAGCCGAGCAACTCGCCGGCGAACGTCCCCGCGGGCACGCCAAGTGCGGAACCGAGTGGCACGGCGGAGAAGATCACCGCGGTCGCCCTGCCCGCGTGCCGAGGGCCGACGAGCCGTTCGGCGAGCCCGGAGCCGATCGCCCAGAAGGCGCCGATCACCATCCCGACCAGGACTCGCGAGACGAGCATCGCCCAGTAGGCCTGCGCGGTCGCCGCGAGGACGTCGGCCAGCGCCAGCACCACCATCAGCGCGCACAGCAGGATCCGGCGGTCGAGCCGCCCGGCCGCGACGGTGACCGCGGGGGCGGCGAGCGCGGCGAGGAATCCGGGCAGGGTCATGGTCAGGCCCGCCGTCCCCGGCGTGATCCGGAAGTCGTCGCCGATCGGGGTCAGGAGGCCGATCGGCAGGATCTCCGTGGTGACGAGGGAGAAGATCCCCAATGTCACCGCGAGGACGGCGAGCCATCCCTTCAGCGGGGTCCGCGCGGAGGCGTCGAGGGTCGAAGCGGTCATGTGCTTCAGCCCATCACCGCGCGGGCACCGCGGTCTGGCGGATTCGCGACGTTGATCTAGCTGCGGGAGCGTTGAGTGACCACGATGCAGGCGACGACGATCAGCGCGGTCACCGGCGCGGCGGCCGGAAGGTGCTCGCCGAGCAACAGGACCGCCCAGACCAGCGTCAGCAGCGGCTGGGCGAGCTGCAACTGACTCGCCCGCGCGACGCCGATTTCGGCCATTCCCCGGTACCAGGCGAAGAACCCGCCGAACTGCGAAATGAGCGCGACGTACAGCAGGCCGGCGATCCCCTCGCCCGTGACGTGCAGCGGTTCGGTCGCGAGCCCGAAGACGGCGAACGCGCCGGTGACCGGCAGCGCGAGGACCAGCGCCCACGCGATCACGTGCCAGCCCGCCATTTCCCTGGCCAGCCTGCCACCCTCGGCGTACCCGAACGCGCAAAGCACGAGCGCGCCGAACAGGAACAGGTCCGCTGTGGACAGTCCGCCGCCGCTCTGCGCGACGGTGAACACCACGACCGCGCTCGCGCCCACCGCGGCGGCGAGCCAGAACCGGCGGGACGGCCGGTGCCCGGTCAGCCTCGACGAGATGACGGCGGTGGCCAGCGGCAGCAGCCCGATCACCACCGCGGAATGCGCCGTGGACGACGTCTTCAACGCGAGCGTGGTCAGGATCGGGAACGCGAGGACACAACCGAGTGCGACCACGGCGAGGCCACGCCACTGATCGCGTCTCGGCAGCGGGACCCGGAAGACGCGGAGACAGGTGCCGGCGACCAGCGCGGCCAGGACACTGCGCAGCCCGGTGGCGGTCCACGCGTCGAAGCCTTTGAGTGCCCACACGGTGGCGGGGAACGTGAACGAGAAGGCGAGGACCCCCAGCGCCGCCAGCGCGGTCCCGGAGCGGACCGCTACTGCTCGGTCAGCGATAGCGCTATCATCCAGTCTCATGTCCGATAGTAGCAGCGTCACGAGCCTGGCCACACAGCTGCGTTCTGAGCTGGAGCGCTATCCGATCGAAGGAAAGCTGCCCTCCAGTCGGGAGCTGGTCCGGCGGCTGAAAGTGAGCCCGGTGACGGTGTCACGCGCCATCGCCGCCCTGGCCGCCGAAGGCCTGGTGATCACCCGTCCCGGCGCCGGTGTCTTCCGTGCCCCGCCACCCCGCGAAGTGACGGTGACCGGCGACGTGTCGTGGCAGGAGGTGGCGCTGAGTTCCCAATCCGGCGCCCGCGCCATCGACGCGAGCGGCGTGCTCGCCGCGCTGAGCGACCCGCCATCGGGAGTCATCGACCTCAACGGCGGCTACACGCATCCGAGCCTCCAGCCGGAACGCGAACTCGCGGCGGCGTCGGCCCGCGCCGGACGCCGCCCAGGCGCGTGGACCCGGCCGCCGATCTGTGGCCTGCCCGAACTGCGGGCCTGGTTCGCCCGCGACATCGGCAGCCCGGTGAACGTCGAGAACGTGCTGATCACCTCGGGCGGGCAGAGCGCGCTGACCACGGCGTTGCGCGCGCTCGCCGCCCCCGGCGCGCCGGTGCTGGTGGAATCCCCGACGTATCCGGGGATGCTGGCCATCGCGCGGGCATCGGGACTGCGGCCGGTCCCGGTGCCGATCGACCGCGACGGCGTCCGGCCCGAACTGCTCGCCGACGCCTTCCGTGACACGGGCGCGCGGCTGTTCGTCTGCCAGCCCGCGTTCCAGAACCCGACCGGCGCGGTGCTGTCCGCCGAACGCCGTGCCGAGGTCCTGCGGATCGCCCGTGACGCCGGCGCTTTCATCATCGAGGACGACTTCGCCCGGCTGATGGCGCACCCCGGCAGCCCGGCTCCCCCGCCCCCGCTCGTGGCCGACGACCCCGACGGCGTCGTGGTGCACATCCGGTCGCTCACGAAACCGGCGTCACCGAGCCTGCGGATCAGCGCGCTCGCCGCCCGCGGCCCGGCACTGGAGCGGCTGCGCGGGCTCCACGCCGTCGAGAGCTTCTTCGTACCGCGGCCACTTCAGGAAACCGCGCTCGAACTGGTGAGCTCTCCCGCCTGGTCGCGCCATCTGCGGACCCTCGCCGCCGCGCTGCGGGAACGCCGCGACGTCGCCGTCTCGGCACTGCGGGAGTTCCTGCCGTCCTGGACCGCCGTCCCGGTCCCGACCGGGGGCTATCACCTGTGGCAGCCGCTCCCCGCTTTCGCCGACGAAGTGGCGCTGACCAGCGCCGCTTTCCGTGCCGGAGTAGCGGTCACCCCCGGCCGGATGTACTTCGCGGCCGAGGCGCCGGGGCCCTATCTGCGGCTGAGCTACGTCAGCGCCGCGACAGGCGCGCAACTGCGCGACGGCGTCCAGCGCCTTTCCCAGGCATACCAAGAGATCCCCGGTTAACGCCCGGCCGGGCCTGCTCGTACGATCGCGCACGGAGGCGACGAGAAGGCATGACACAGCCGGCGGCGGAGCCGCACGACCCACCCGGCAGGCTCTGGGAACTGCTCGACGACGGCCAGCGCAAGGCGCTGCGTGCCGAGGCCGAACTGCGCCGGTACCCGGCGGGAACGGTGATCATCCGGGAGGGTGACCGGTCGGATTGGGTGCTGATCCTGATGACCGGGCGGGTCAAGATCACATCGGTGTCCACCGGCGGCTACGACGCCGTACTGGCGGTCCGCGATCCGGGCGACATCATCGGCGAGATGGCGTCGATGGACGGCAGCCTGCGCTCGGCAACCGCGATCGCCGTCGAGCCGGTCACCGGACTGTGGCTGTCCTCGCGGGCGTTCAACTCCGTGCTCCGCGAGCAGCCGGGCATCTCCGTCGTCCTGCTCCGGATCATCACCTCCCGCCTGCGCTACGCCAACTCGCGCCGCACCGAATTCGGGGACAGCACCGCCGCCGAACGCATCGCCGCGATCCTGGTCGACCTCGCCGAGCGGTACGGCGTGCCCGTCCCCGAAGGCATCCTGATCGCCCTGCGGATCAGCCAGCGCGACCTGGCGGGACTCGCGTCCGCGTCGCGGGAAGCCGTCGCGCGAACCCTCCGGACCCTGCGCGCCGACGGACTCCTCAGCACCGGCCGCCAGCGGCTCGTCGTCCGGAGCCTGAACGACCTCAGGCAGCTGGCACCCGACGACCACTGAGCCGCCATGGCAGGCCGAAGTGCCGTTCCACGCGCGCTCCGAGTTTCCGTACGCGCGGCTCGTTCCCCGGATCGAAATCCGGCGTCGTTTCGATCAGCGTCACGAGTTCGCGGGTGAGCTCGGCCGCGGCCTTCCCCGGCACCAGCAGCACCCGCACCGGCGCGAGGCTGCGCGCGGAAGGCGGCGGCGCGACGAGGTCGATCCGGGCGCGAGCCAGACCGGTCAGCCTCGCCGACCAGAGGACCGTCCCCGTCACCGCCCAGGCCACCAGTTCCACCAGGATGACCGGCGACAGGATCAGCGCCAGCCCGGCAGCCTGCCCGACGGCGAACCCCAGCATCAGCCAGTCCTCGAAGCCAAGTCGCTCTTCCGCGCCGGACCGGCCGCGGAGCCGGGTGAACGACACCTCCCGGTAGCGCTCGCTTTCGGTGACGATGGCGAGCGGGCGGATGCGGCGCAGCCACGGCGCGAACCGGCGCACGATCAGCCACTCGCCGCCGTCGGTATCGGTCGCCCGCATCGCGTCTCCCCTCATCGGCGCACGGATCTCCGACGAAGCAAGGTCCGATGGCGTTCCACCCGCACGTCGAATCGGGTGAGCACCTCGTACACGGCCGGATCACCGGGATCGAACATGACGCGTCCGCGGAGCAGGCCGCTCAGCTCGGCCACCAGAGGGACCGCCAGATCGTCACGCACCTTGAGGATGGTCAGCGACGCGAGACTGCGATGTTCCTTGTGCCATCCGGCGACGTCGACCCGCGTCGGCGCCTTCCGGAACCACCGCACGATCCGCGCGAAGGAACCCGCGACGCCCTGGCACAGCAGTTCCAGCGCCAGGAACGGCAGCAGGAGGAGTCCCAGCAGCAAGTACAGCGGAACGTTCACGAGTATCTCCACGACGCCCAGCGTTCCCATCAGCCCGCGGGCCACCTTGTACACGAGTTCTCCCTCGGGCTCCTCCATGCTGTCGTCGTCAGGGAACTTCCAGTCCGCGGTGAGCTTGTGCTGCCGGTAACCGCCGGTGAGTCCCGCGATCGGCTGGACCCACCGGCGCCACGGCGCGAACCGGCGATCGATCGTCCACTCTCGCCCCTCGAGATCGAACACCTTCATCGGCCCCTCCCCCTCCCGATCTCGCGCCGTGTCCGACGGGAACGAGCTTGGCAGGGAAACCGCCGTCGTTCTGCGTCACCTGACACAGAAGGCGAAACCGGGTTGTACGCGCCTTGTACGACGGCTGTACGAGCCGGAAGGACCCTGATGTCCCGTCACCCGGAATCGAATCCAGGACGGAGCACTCCCGTGAAGATCTCCCGCGTCGCACAGGGCCTGTTCGCGGCCCTCGTCGCCACCGCGGCGGTCGGCGCATCCCCGGCCACCTCTCTCGCCACCACGGACACCGGCGACCGGATCTCGGCCGCTGCCGTCGGGAACACGTTGGTGTACAAAGAGAAAACAGAAGGTTACGACTGCTTCAGAATCCCCGCCATCGTCAAGGCGAACAACGGCGAACTGCTCGCGTTCGCCGAAGGCCGCAACGGCGGCGCCAGCTTCTGCAACGACAGCGGCGACATCGATCTCGTCGTGAAACGCTCGGCGGACAACGGCAGGACCTGGAGCGCACCGAAGATCGTCATCGAAGGTTTCGGTGACACCAAAGGAAACCCGACGCCGATCGTGATCCCGTCCACCGGGCGGATCGTGCTGCTCTCGGTGATGGAATGCGTCAAGAACCCCGACTGCAACCGGATTCCGCGCGTTTCGATCAGCGACGACCACGGCAAGACCTGGACCGCGCCCAAGGTGCTCACCACCCAGCTCGGGTTCGGCACCGCGCCGGGCTGGCTCGCGACCGGCCCGGCACACGGCATCGTGCTGACCCGCGGCGCGCACGCCGGCCGGATCGTCGCCGGGATGAGCTACACCATCGACGGCAAGAACAGCGGCGCGCTCGTCTACAGCGACGACCAAGGTGTCACGTGGAAGCGCGGCGCCACCGACACCCCGGCGTTGTCCGCCGCGCTGAACCCGCAGGAAATCAGCGTCACCGAACTGCTCGACGGCCGGGTCTACGCCGCGGCGCGGAACCAGGCCAACAACGGCGACAAATGCCTCAGCGGCGGCGCGAAGAACCGCGCCTACGCCATCAGCTCCGACGGTGGGGCGAGCTTCTCCACCAAGTTCACCTTCGAGGAGGATCTGATCACCCCGGTGGTGCAGGCTTCGACCGCGCGGATGACCGCGACCGACAAGGCGGGCAAGTACAACCGGATCCTGTTCGCCGCACCGTCGGTCTGCGACCGCCGCAAGGAACTCGTCGTCCGGTCTTCGTTCGACGAGGGCGCGAACTGGCAGGGCAACTCCGCCGGAACGCTGGTGTGGAGCGGCGACGCCGCGTACTCCGACATGGTCCAGCTGTCCTCGGGTTCGGTCGGCGTGCTGTACGAAGCGGGTCCGGCGGGCAACGCCAACGAGACCATCCGCTTCTCGACGGTCACCGAGACCACGCTCGGAGCCCCGGTGTGCGGCGGCGGATACAGCGTGATCGACTCGGAACCGCTCGGGACGGCGGGCACGGTTTACCTGTCCTACAACGCTTCCAACGGACAGAACTGTGTCAGCACGATGAAGAGCGCGGCCACCGGAACCGCGACCGCGACGTCGGCCTACCTCGAGGTGGCCGGGGCTTCCCGGATCACCGACTCCGGGTCGTTCTCGTGGTTCGCCGGCCCGGTGCGGGCGGCCGCCGCGGGCAAATGCGTGAAGTGGGGCGGTTCCGCGGGCGGGACGACGTACAACAGCCCGTCGGAACACTGCGGCTGAGCATCGGCCGTGAAGGCCTCCTTGCCTACCCTGAAGGTAGGGAAGGAGGCCCTCACGGACCTCTGTCTACGTCTGACCTGCGGGTTGGCGGGTGGGTCGTGAGGTGATGTCATCACCAGGCCGATGGGCGTCGCGCGTGATCGAAGGCGTAACTCGCGTGATTGAGCGCGTAACTCGCGTGATTGGAGGCCGATCTCGCCCGTGACCGGGTCCGCCGTGAGTTTCGCTTCCAATCACGTGAGTTTCGCTTCCAATCACGCGTGTTACGCCTAAGACCACACGACGACCAAGGGGATCTCAGAGCGCGAGCCCCCGAGTAGTGGGTAAGCAACTGTGGTGCCCCCAAGGAGGCCTTCACGGACCTCAGCACCGGACGCGGGCGCACTGTGCCGGCATCACGGTGGTCGCTGCGTCACCAGGGATCGCATCGGCGGGTAGTGAAGGCCTCCTTGAGGGACTCTGGGTCCCTCAAGGAGGCCTTCACGGACCGGCCATGCGGCTGCGGCCGCGCCGCAAGAAGTCACTTAGGCGGGCGTAGCCGCGGGGAAAGCTTGGTGAGCGCCAACGCTTCCAACCGTCTCGAAATCTCCGCGATCCCGGCGTCGAACCGGTCCAGATCGACACCCTTGTCGGCCAGGTCGTCGCGGACGTGCTTCTCCACCTTCGCCCAGTCGTTGCGGTACCGGGTGGCGAGTTCCTTCCACGGCACGCCTGCCAGCCCGGCGGTGAGGCCGCTGTCGTAGGCGAGCACGCCGCGTGCCATCAAGTACGCGATGCCCGGGTAGCCGAGATAGCCCTGCCAGTAGGACCCGTTGTCGTTGGCCGTGATCGACCCCGCGGCCGGATCGTGGCGGACGTCGTAGGTCTTGGCCCGGTCCGACGACGCGACGCGCGCCGAGTCACCGTCGATCTCGACCCTGCCGTCGGCCACCGCGCCGAGCGCCTCGTAGATCTTGATGACCGGGGACGGCTTCCACTCCGCGGCCACTCAGCCCTCGAGCCGCTCGAGCAGGACGACGTCCACCGTGTCACCTTCTTCTTTGCCGATCGCCTTGCGCACATCGGCCTTCACCGGGAGCTTGTGGGTGCCGTCGCCCAGCGCCATGAACGAACTCCGGAACGGATGTCCGTCGATGGTCCCGCGGACCTTCACCAGCCCCTTGGTGCCGAAGTACTCGGCGGAGCCGGGCATGACGACGTACGTCCAGCCGCCCTTCTCCGGGCTTTTGAGCAGCTTCGCAGTGAACCGTTTGTCCATGAAGGCATCGTACGACAGGCCACCGACGAAACCGGTACTTCAAAGGGTGACGCGGATGCGCACGCGGCGGCCGACGTCGCGGGCCCAGGCCCGGATCGACGGCCAGTCACGGAAGTCGCCCGCCCAGGGGCCCGCGGCCATGATCTTCCAGAACAGGCCGCTCGCGGTGGCCGGAGTGAGCCTGCCGCCGAAGGTGGCCGTGCGCTCGGCGTCGATCCTCGCGGCCAGCAAGGCGACCCCCGCGGGCAAGCTCACCCGTTTGCCGGCGGCCAGGGGCCCACAGGGCCCGCTGTGGAACAACCACACCGGACGGTTCCGGAGCGCCTCTTCGTGTTCGGTGAGCAGCCGCACCGCCTCGGGGCGCCAGCGCCGGCGGTGCAGCGCGCTCCCGACGATCACCGCGCCGTACGGTTCGACGTCCTCGACTTCGGCCGCGTCCTGCAGATCGGCCGTCAGCCCGGCCTCCCGCAGTTCGGCGGCGATCACCTCGGCGATCTCCCTTGTCCCACCGGATCTGCCGGCGTGGGCGACGAGCACTGCGGTCATGCCGCCATTCTCCGCGCGGCCGCGACCCGTGCCACCGCCCGGTCCATCGACACGCCGCATTCGGCTCACCTCTTCACCCGTCGGAGCGCTACCCGGGAGGCAGGAACGCCGGTCTCGCGGCCGGATCGGGTTGGTCGTAGTAGCGGTGGAACACGGCGGTCTGCCCGCCGGACAGCGGCGGGACGATCCAGCTCCAGTCCGCCTGACACCGACGGCCCGCACGCTCCTCCTTGGCGATATGCGTGAGGAACCGCCGCGATTCGGTGTGGTGGTCGGCGACGGTCACGCCCGCCGCGTCGAAGGAATGCTGGACGGCCAGCGTCAGTTCGACCAGCGCGCGGTCGCGCCACAGGGTGCGTTCCGACTTCGTCGACAGTCCCATCAGGTCCGCGATCACCGGCAACAGGTCGTAGCGGTCGGTGTCGGCCAGGTTGCGCGCGCCGATCTCGGTGGCGAGGTACCAGCCGTTGAACGGCGCCGCGGGGTAGGTGATCCCGCCGATGACCAGCCGCATGTTGCTGATCGCCGGCACCGCGTGCCAGCGCAGTCCGAGCCCGGCGAACCAGCGGTGGTCGGGATGCGACAACGGGACCTCCAGCACGGCGTCCGACGGCAGCCGGAACAGACTCCGCTCCCCCGGTTCGGACTCGATGAGCAGCGGGAGCACGTCGAAGGAGCCCTTGCGTTCGGGCGGGCGCCAGCCGTGCTCCTGGACGGTTTCGGTGAAGTCGGCATGGCGCGGATCGCCCAGCACCGAGCCGTCGCCGAGCCGATGGCCCGCGTAGCGGATCAGCTGGTCGTTGTGGATCTTCGGGCCGGGTCCCGCCGGACCGTCCGGCGCGAACACGGTGATGGTCGAGCGGATCCGGCCGCCTCGGGTCGCCTCCCTCAGATGGGCGACGCACTCCTCGGCGATGGCGGCGGCGCCGACGACGTCACGGCGGTCCCGCACCTTCAGCCCTTGCCAGTACAGCCTGCCGATGCACCGCGCGGAGTTCCGCCAGGCCACCCGGGCGCCGAACTCGACCTCGGCCGCGGTGTGCCGGTACGTCCCCGTCGCGTGGATCTCGGCGCGGACCCGGTCGAGCCGTTCGCCCAGTCCCGCGGTCCCGCCGTCCGTTTCGGTGTGGAAGAGCCGGAGGAAGTCCTCCGCCTCGGCCAGGTCCACGCTCCGTTCCCGCGACACCACCTCCGGAGGCAAGCGGGGGATATCCGTCACCCGCATGGAGGCCGTCGCCACCTCGGCCTCCCACTCTCCGAATTCGACACCGGCACCGGCGGCGGGAACGATCACCATTCCTCCTGCACTCGGAAATGCCCGGAGGATCATGCTCGCACGGCGAGCCGGCCGGGTCCGGACCAGACGAAAGACGATACCCCACCGAAAGAAGGCCACTATCCACCAAATGGCAGAAGCTTCGCCCTCACTGACATTTCAGCAGGCAGAAAGCTTGCCGACGACAATATTTGGAATTGCCTGCGACTTCGCGGAAGATTCACCGAATTGCGCCGCACGAAACGATCACGCTCACCCAAGATCGCTTTATGATCGTCATTAATCACTCTTTCGAGCGTATTCATCCGCAGGCCCTTCTGTTCTTTCCCCGGACCGGTGTATTGCCGCGCGTCCGCCGTCGCTAGAGTGCGGGAAGCTCCGACGGAAAGGAAAATCGTGGTCGACAGGCGGATTCCGGTCATCCTGGTCGCGGGCTTCCTCGGCTCCGGCAAGACCACCCTGCTCAACCACCTGCTGGCCAACCGGCAGGGCGCGCGGATCGGTGTCGTGGTCAACGACTTCGGCAGCATCGCGGTCGACGCGATGGCCGTCTCGGGCCAGGTCGACACCATGATGTCGTTCGGCAACGGCTGCCTGTGCTGCGCCGTCGACGCGAGCGGCCTCGACGCCATGCTCGCCAAGCTTTCCGAGGCCGAGGCAGGCATCGACGTCATCGTGATCGAAGCCAGCGGACTCGCCGAACCACGTGACCTCATCCGCTTGATGATCGCCAGCGAGAACCCCGCCATCGCCTACGGCGGGCTGGTCGAACTCGTCGACGCGGCCGAGTTCGAGACGACCAGGAAGCGGCATCCGGAACTGGACGAACACCTCGGGTTCGCCGACCTGGTCGTGCTCAACAAGACCGACCGGGCCGACGAGGACACCCTGGCCAAACTGCGCGGCACGATCGACGAGATCGCGCCCGGCACGCCGGTGATCGCGACCTCCCACGGCCGGATCGACCCCACCCTATTCTTCGACGCGCGGCCGCGCGAACGGGCCGGGCAGCTGTCGTTCGACGACCTGCGCGAGGAAGAGCACGACCACGAGCACCACTTCCACACCGCGTACGACAGCGTCGCCTTCACCACCGAACGGCCGCTGGACCCGCGACGGCTGATGGACTTCCTCGAACAGCGTCCCGGCGGGCTCTACCGGATCAAAGGTTTCCTCGACTTCGGTCCGAACGGCCGGCAGTCCCGGTTCGGCCTGCACACGGTCGGCTCGTTCATCCAGCTGGAACGGTCGGCGTGGCCGTCCGGCCTGCCGCGCCGGAGTGAGCTGGTGCTGATCGGCTCAGGAATCGACACCGAGGCCGTCACCGCGCGTCTCGAGGAGTGCGTCGCGGACGATCCCGAGGTCGTCGACGAGCGGGGCATGCTGCGCGTCCTGCGGTTCATTCAGGACTGACACGCCGAAAGGCCGAAATACCGCGAATCGCGGCGAGTCTCGTTGACACTGGCCTGCGGAAGGAATCTCGAGCTGGACCACCTGTATCGGGAGGACAGTTCCATGACGAACACCGCCGGACGCTGGTATCTGGTCGGCGCGCTGCCGGAGGACTCCCCCGCCGCGCACCTGATGACCCGCTCCGAAGACCTCCGCTACCGGCGTTCCGCCTGCGGGGAAAAGGAATCCCGCCTGTGGACGCCGGTGGATCTCACCGGCACCGACGTCGCCCCGTGCCCGCGCTGCGCCGCGACCCTGCCGAGCCACCGGTCCACCCGCAAGGCCGAACCCGCCGTGCACACCCAGCTCGCCTTCGACCTGCCGCTCTGACCGCAATTCGGCACCTGGTTGCGATCCTTGCGCTTCGCATCCATCGCAACCAGGTGCCGAATTGCGTGCTACTCCTTCTTCGCCCGGCTCGGGGCGACCCGGGGCGGTTCGTTCGGCATCTTCGGGTAGACGGGTGGCCATGGCGCGTCCATGAGCCCGCTCGCCATGTCCTTTCGCGACATTTCCAGCAGCGGTTCGATCGACTGCGGTTTCGTTCCCGCCCAAGGGTCTCCGCGTTCGGCGAGCCGAGCGGGCACAGTGGACAGCGTGAACTCGTCCGGCTCGACGGTGTCCAGTTCGTCCCAGCCGATCGGTGTCGACACCTGGCCGCCGACCCGCGGCCGCACGCACCACGCGCCGAACACCGTCTTGTGCGGCGCGTTCTGGTTGAAGTCGACGAACACCCGCGAGCCGCGTTCTTCCTTCCACCACTGCGCCGTCATCTCCTCCGGGTGGCGGCGCTCGAGTTCGCGAGCGAGCGCGACGGCGGCCGCGCGGACCTCGTAGCCGTCCCACTTCGGTTCCAGCGGCACGTAGAGATGCAGGCCGCGCGAGCCCGAGGTCTTCAGCTGTGCGGCGATGCCCAGCTCGTCGAGCAGCGCCTTCGTCAGGACGGCGCCGTGCCGCAATTCGGGAAAACCGATCCCCGGCGACGGGTCGAGGTCGACGCGAAGCTGGTCGCTGATGTCCGGCGCGTCGGCCCGGTTCGGCCAGACGTGGAAGCCGAGACAGCCCTGGTTCACCGCCCAGACGACGTGGGCGAGGTCCTTCGCCACGAGCGCGTCCGAAGTGGTCCCGTTCGGAGTGGACACCACCGTCGTGGTCAGCCAGTCCGGCGCGTTCTTCGGGACCCGCTTCTGGAACCACGACTTCCCGCCCGCGCCGTCCGGATAGCGCTCCAGCAGCAGGGGCCTGCCGCCGAGCTGCGCCAGCAGCGGCCCCGAAACGGCGCGGTAGTACTCGACGAGGTCCAATTTGGTCTCGCCGTTCTCCGGGAAGTAGACCTTGCCCGGATTGGACACCGTGAACTCGACACCGTCGAGGTCCAGCGTGACCGGCTCCGCTTTCATGCTTCCCCCAGCTCGGTGAACAAGGTGGCCAGCTCGGCGGGCGGAACCTCGTCGAGCTGCGCGTACGTGCAGGAGGCCGGTTCACGGTCCGGGCGGAAGCGCACGAGCCGCCCGCCGTGACGGAACCGCGTGCCCTCGACGTGCTCGTATCGGACCTCGGCGACCCACTCGATGCGGACCGGCTCCCAGCTCAGATCCTTTTTCGGCGCCCACCGGCTGCCCGCGCCCGGCGTGCGGCCGCCCGCCTCTTCGTGCGCCTCGGCCCACTCGCGCCAGGGATGGTTCTCCAGCGCGTTCTCGCGCAGCGGTGCGAGTTCGTCCACCAGTTCACGACGCCTCGCGGCGGTGAAACTGCTGGCCACGCCCACGTGGTTCAGGACGCCTTCGTCGTCGTAGAGCCCGAGCAGCAGCGATCCGACCCCGACCCCGTCCTTGTGCCACCGGAATCCGGCGACGACGCAGTCCGCGGTGCGCTGGTGCTTGACCTTCCACATCACCCGTTTGTCCTGTTCGTACGGTGCGTCGGCAGGTTTGGCCATCACACCGTCGAACCCCGCGCCCTCGAAGCGGGTGAACCAGTCCTGGGCGACGTCGGGATCTTCGGACAGCGGGGTGAGATGCACCCGCGCGAACTTCGTGTCGACGACGCTTTCGAGCAGCTTCCGCCGCTCCTCGAACGGCTCCGGCGTCAGATCCCGGTCGCCGAGGGCGAGCAGGTCGAACACCACGAAACTGGCCGGCGTCTCCGCGGCCAGTTTGGTCACCCGGGACGCGGCCGGATGCAGGCGCAACTGGAGCGCCTCGAAGTCGAGCCCGCCTTCGGTGACCAGCACGATCTCGCCGTCGACGACGCAGCGCTCGGGCAGCGCGTCCTTGAGCAGGTCCACCAGTTCGGGGAAGTATCTCGTCAGCGGCCTGTCGTTGCGCGAGCCGAGCACGACCTCGTCACCGTCGCGGAAGACCACGCAGCGGAAGCCGTCCCACTTCGGCTCGTACAGCAGCCCCGGCGTGCGCGGCAGTTCGTGCACGGCCTTGGCCAGCATCGGCTTCACGGGTGGCATCACGGGCAGTTCCACGAGGTGATCCTAGGCCGGGCCACCGACAAAAGCGCGGCTCAAAGCTCGGCCAGCAGGAGCCCGCTGCGCGGTTTCGGCGTGAAATAGGTGGCCTTCCTCGGCATCCGAGACCCGGCCGCGTGCACGGCGAGCACCTGCGCGTACGGGACCGGGGCCAGCAGCAATACCGCGTCCGCGTCTTCGGGCACCGGCACGCCCGGCAGCAACGGCCGCACGTTCGGCCCCTCCGGATCGACGCCGAGTGCCCCGCGGAGCAGCTTCTGTTCGACCACGGCGTGGTCACCGCCGGCTTTGCCGAGCACCACCCGGAAGGCTGATCCGCCCGCCAGCACGGTCATTTCACCCTCCTCGGTCGGCGGGTCCGGCCGTCCGGGATGGACGTCGAACCCCGCGTCCTTCCATCGCCGGGCCAGCGTGTCCGCGTCGAATCCGGTGCCGGTGAGCACCCGGTGGATGGGGCCGATCCGCAGCTCCGGTCCGCCGGTGACGAGCGCCAGCAATGCGCCGCGCCCCGATTTCGCGGCGGCCGCGACGCGGTGATTTCCGTCCGCGACCAGGAGATCCATCTCGTCCAGTGCCGCCAGCAGTTCGGACTGGCCCTCACCGGGACCGGCGAGCCACAGTTCGTGCACCCGGCCCGCGCCGTCCACTGTGGACAGGCTGGGCGCCTGCCCCCGGCAGAGCCGTTCGATCAGCGCGGTCAGCTCACGGCCGCCGGTCGCGGGGACGAGCATGGCCGCACTCGTGGCGACGCCGAGTCCGGCGAGCATCGCGGCCCGTTCCTCGACGACGTCGGGGTAGACGTCCTCGGTGTGCCGGACCCGCGTCACCCCGTCGTCCCGGACCGCTGCCGGGTCGACCAGGCACAGCACGCCCAGCGCGACCCCGTCCGGCCCGTCGATGCGGTACGGCGCCACGACGTTGGCGACAGGCCGGTAGTGCCGCTGCCGGATACGGTCGAAGGTGGCCCTGGCCTGCGGCAACGCCGCCTCGATCGAGAGACCGCCCGCCAGCGCGGCCGGTGTCCTGGCCGGATGCTGGACCGCCAGCAGACTGTCGCCGTGTGCCTCCGCGAGCGCGGCGGCCACCCGGTCCGGGTCGGCGAACTCGTCGACGTCGGGTCCCGGGACGGTGTCGCGGACAACCCAGCCACGGTCGATCGGGCGGATCCAGGTGCTCATCCGATCCATTTTGCGGGATAGCTCACGGAAAAAATCGGTCCCATGACCGGGTGTCTCCATGGAATGCTTACCCATGCGAAGTAGTTGACCCCCTTCATGAGCCCGAGGAGACCGCCACAGATGACGCCCCCGGCCCCGGTCACCGCGAAGGAAGGGGTCGGTTTCCGCTCCGAACGCGGCCCCGTCCTGATCGCCGTGATGTTGTGTTCCGGCCTGATCGCGCTGGACTCGACCATCATCGCGACGGCGGTGCCGTCGGTGGTCGCCGATCTCGGCGGGTTCTCGCAGTTCCCGTGGTTGTTCTCGATCTATCTGCTGACCCAGGCGGTCACCGTTCCGCTGTACGGCAAGTTCGCCGACGTGCTCGGCAGGCGTCCGGTGATGTTCTTCGGGATCGCGGCGTTCCTGCTGGGCTCGGTGCTGTGCGGCGCGGCATGGAGCATGCCGGTGCTGATCGCGGCCCGCGCGGTGCAGGGCATCGGCGCGGGCGCGATCCAGCCGATCGCGCTGACCATGGTCGGCGACATGTACACCGTCGAGGAACGCGCCAGGGTGCAGGGCTACCTCGCCAGCGTGTGGGCCATCTCGTCGGTGGTCGGGCCGACGCTGGGCGGCGTGTTCGCGGAGTACCTCGACTGGCGCTGGATCTTCTTCATCAACCTGCCGCTCGGCGCGCTGGCGGCGTGGATGCTGTTCCGGAACTTCCGCGAGCGCGTCGAACGCCGCTCGCACCGCATCGACTACCTCGGTGCCACGCTGCTCACCCTCGGCTGTTCGCTGCTGATCCTCGGCCTGCTGGAGGGCGGGGTCGCCTGGGGCTGGGCGTCCGCGCCGAGCGTGGCGATCTTCGCCGCCTCCGCGGTGCTGCTGGTGGCCTTCGTGTTCGTGGAACGCAAGGCCGACGAGCCGGTGCTGCCGCTGTGGATCTTCACCAAACGGACGTTGATCGGCGGGAACCTGGTAGCCGTCGTGGTCGGCATGCTGCTGATGGGCCTCACGTCCTATTTGCCGACCTTCTCGCAAGGCGTGCTCGGCACCGGCGCGCTCGTCGCCGGATTCGCGCTGGCGGCGCTCACCGTCGGCTGGCCGATCTCGGCGTCGCTGGCGGGCCGGGTCTACATGCGGATCGGGTTCCGGGACACCGCGCTGATCGGCAGCGGGATCGTCATCGCGGGCGCGGCGCTCACCGTGTTCCTGGCGGCGGGGTCGTCGATCTGGCTGGCGGCCGCGGCCGCTTTCGTCCTGGGGCTGGGCCTGGGCCTGGCGTCGAGCCCGACGCTGATCGCCGTGCAGTCCACGATCGGGTGGGAACGCCGCGGCGTCGTCACCGCGACCAACATGTTCAGCCGCTCGCTGGGCAGCGCCGTGGGCGTGGCGATCTTCGGCGCGATCGCCAACGCCACCCTGGCGAGCCGCTTCGCCGACCCGCCCGCGGGGGTCACCGGCCTGCCGTCCGGCGTCGACGCGACCAGTGTCGTCCTGGAGGGCCACGGCCCGGACACCCCGACGACGACATTCGTGCGTGGCGCACTCGCGGACGCCACGCACCACGTCTTCCTGGCGATGCTGGTGGTCGCCGTGCTCAGCGTCGGCGCGCTGCTGCTGATGCCGCGGCGCACCGAAGAGCTGAAGTTCGACTAGTCCGTGAGGGTGGTGCGCCGGTCAAGTGGGTCGTGAGTGGCGTTTCGGGTTCTAACCCGAAACGCCACTCACGACCACGGTGACCCACTCAGTTCTGCATCGGCACGGCGTGCTCGACGAAGTTCTCGACGAACCGCTCGATCGGCTCCGTCCCGGCCGGGTACAGCACGAACTTGCTCAGCCCCGCGTCGATGTACTCGGCGATCAGGTCGCGGGCGGCGCTCCAGTTGCCCGCGATCAGCCGGGACGGGTCCGCGTCGGACCGTGGCGCGACCGAAGCCGCGAGCGCGTCCGGGATCCCGTCCTCCGCGACGATGAGGCTGATGCCGAAGTGGTCGGCCTCGACTTCCCGGTCCGCCTCGGCGGCGGCCTTCTGGATCGCCTCGCGGCCCGCGCGTGCTTCCTCCGGCGTGAGGAAACTGGCCAGCCAGCCGTCCGCGAGCCTGCCGACGCGGCGCAGCGCGCCGGGCGCCTTCCCGCCGAGCCAGAGGTCGAGCCGGTTGACCGGCCGCAGGCCGAGCCCTGTCCCCTCGACGCGGAAGAACTCGCCCTCGAAGGTCACCTCTTCCTGTTCCAGCAGTGCCCTGATCAGCCGCAACGACTCGTCGAACACCGCGGCGCGGCGTCCGGCCGGCACCGGGAACAAGGGCAGTTCAGCGTCGCGCGCGGGTTTGAGCCCGAAGACCGGGAGGACCCTTTTCGGTGCGAGCGCGGCGAGTGAGGCGAGCTGTTTGGCGACCAGGACCGGATCACGGCCGGGCAGCACCATCACCCCGGTGCCGACCTTCAGTTTCGTGGTGCGGGCGAGCGCGTGCGTCAGTCCCACGACCGGGTCGATCCTCGGCGAGTACACCGCCTCTGGCAGCCAGAGCGAATCGACGCCTGCCCGCTCCAGCAGGTCGACCGCGGCGCCGAACTCCTCGGTCGCCGTCCCGGTCCCCAGCCCCGCACCGACCCTGATCTTCAGGTCCTCCGCCACACTCGCTCCCTTCCGCTCGGCCCGGGATGTGGGCCGTCGTCCAGTGTTCCCACGTGAACAACCCCGCACAAGCATGGACTCGCCCCGCGAATCCCCCGTACATTCCAGTGTCGCGTGGGCCGTCCGCGCGCGGATTGGGGGATTTTCGATGGCAGGGCAGGATCTTCGCCGCTGGACGCGTTGCTTTCATCCGGCGCCCTCGGCCGAGATGAGACTGATCGCCTTCCCGCACGCGGGTGGATCGGCGAGCGCGTACCGTTCGCTTTCGGCGGCCCTCTCGCCCACCGTCGAGGTGCACACCGCGCAGTACCCGGGACGGCAGGACCGCATGGGCGAGCCGGTCGTCGACGATCTGCACGTCCTCACCGAACAGCTGGTGGACGTCGTCGCCGCGCTCCCGAAACCGTTCGCCCTCTTCGGCCACAGCATGGGCGCCATCGTCGCGTTCGAGATCGCCCGTCGCCTCGAAACGCGTGGCCTCGTCCCCGCGGCGCTGTTCGTCTCGGCCCGCCGCGGTCCGGACGTGCGGAAGGACACCTCACACCACCTCGCCGAAGACGACACGTTCCTCAAAGAGGTCAGCAGGCTCGGCGGCACGGACGCGTCGATCTTCGACGATCCGGACATCCGCGCGCTCGCGTTGCCCGCGCTGCGCGGCGATTACAAGGCCGTCGAGACCTACCGGTACCGGCCCGGCTCCGACGTGAGCTGCCCGCTCGTGGCGTTCACCGGGGACGCGGACCCGGTCCTGGAGGTGCCGGACGTCGAAAACTGGCGTGAGCACACCACCGGCTCGTTCGAGATGGAGGTGTTCGAGGGCGGCCACTTCTTCCTCGACGCCAATCTCGACGCCGTCGTCGCGCGCATCCTCGGCAAGCTGACCGTCAGTCCCTGAGGCCTTCCCTGCTCGCCCACGCGACGACCTCGGTCCGGTTCGCCAGACCCAGTTTCGCCAGGATGCTCCGGACGTGGCTTTCCACCGTGCGTTCGGAAAGCACCAGCTTCTCGGCGATCCGGCGGTTGCTCAGCGCGTCGGCGAGCAGGACGACGATCTCGCGTTCCCGCCCGGTGAGCGGGTCGGCGGCGCGGCGTTCGGCGCGGATCCGGTCGAGCAGCGCCGCGGCCCGCCCGAGCGGGCCCGGTATGGCCAGCCGCCGGAACTCGTCCAGGGCCTCGCGCGCGAGGCCTTGGGCACGCGCGAGGTCGCCTCGGGCGACAAGGACTTCGGCGAGCAGCAGCCTCACCTGGGCGACACCGGGCCGGGCGCCGATGCCTTCGTTGACGACGATGGCCCGCTCGTACAGCCGCACCGCTTCGTCGTGGCGGCCGAGGACGGCGTTGAGCCTGGCGGGCTGTTCCAGGGTCGAGCCGGCGCAGAAGACACCGGCGCCGCCGGACACGATCGGGCGCACCTCTTCGAGGCGCCGCAACAGGTACTCCGCCATCTCGACGTCGTGGAAGGCCTCGACCAGCGGTACGAGGTTGGGCAGCGCGCCGGTGCTGTGCAGCGCGAACTCCGGGCTCCGCACCAGCGGTACCAGCTGCTCGTACCGCACCCTCGCCTCGTCGAGATCGCCCTTGAGCAGACTCAGCAACGGCCGCGAAACCAGCGTCACCGGCAGGTGCGGGGCCCGGTCCAGCAACCTCGCGTAGTCGCCTCGCAGCTCGCCGGGATCACCCGTGAGCAGGACGAGCTGGATCCGGAACGCGTAGGACATCCCTTTCGCGGAGAAGTCGTCCGCGAGTTCGGTGTCCGCCAGTTCCTCCGCCGCGAAGTCGAGTTCGCGTGCCTCGGCCAGATCTCCCCGCAACGCCAGCACCGAACTGCGCAGCCGCAGGTCGTGCCAGCGGATCAGCGGCAGTCTGGTCAACCGCGCCAGTGTCGTCACCGCGACGAGTTCGTCGTCGGCGAGCGCCATCCGCCCGTCCTCCAGCGCGGCGTCGATCCGCCATTTGTGACCCCACAGGGAGACCAGCGGCTGTCCGGTCCGCGTGCCCAGTTCCACCGCGAGCGCCCCGAGCCGCAGCCGCTCGGACGACGGCAGCGTGTCCGGCGCGACCTTCATCCGGGCGCGGAGGCTGTCGACCAGCGCCTCGGGATCGCCTGACTCTTCAGCGAGCGCGAAGGCCTCGTCGGCGAGCTTCCCCGCTTCGGCGAATCGGCCGTAGTCGGCCTCGACAGACGCGCTGTGCGCCAGCAGGCGGGCCCGCGTCGTCTTGTCGACCCCGTCCACGGCGAGTGCGCGTGAGGCGAGGTCACGGATGCCGGGCAGGAGATCCGGCGCCGCGACGTCGCGGACCACCAGTGCCGCTTCGACGATCAGCCCGGCGTCGGCGGCGCGGCGGGCGTGGTCGAGACTTCGCGCGAACCGGCCGGACCGGTATTCGGCGACGGCGAGATCGAGCAGCGGCCCGGCACGGTCCATTTCGGACAGTCCGGCCTTCGAGCGGGCGTCCAGCGCGATCGCGAGAAAACGCGCCGCTTCGTCGAAGGCCAGTGCCCGGTTCGCTTCGGCGGCCGCGAGCGCCGCCCATTCCGCCGTCTTCTCCGGCGCGGACGCCGAACGCAGCCAATGCCCCGCGACCGTTCCGGCGAGCGCGGGATCACGCCGGGCGTGCTCCTCGAGCGCGGCGGCGGCGCGGCCGTGCAACGCTTCCCGCTCAGCCTGGCCCAGATCCGCGTAGATCCCGTCGCGGACGACGGCGTGCGCGAACCGGCCGTCCCCCAGCACCCCGGCCCCCGTGGCTCGGTCGAGCCCGTCGACGACCTCTTCGAGCGGCAGGCCGGACACCTCCGCGAGCAGAGCGGCTTCGACGTCTTCGCCGATCACCGCCGCGATGGCGAGCAGCCGCCGCACCTGGGGTTCGAGCGCCGCCACCGCGGCACGGACGAGGTGTCCCAGTTCCGATCTGCCCGCCGAACGCGCGATCGCGCCGAGATAGAGCGGGTTCCCGCCGGAGCGGCGATGCGCCTCGCGTACCTCCTCCTCGGCCGGCGTCGTCCCCGCCAGTTCGGTGAGCAGCGCCCGGACGTCGGGCTCGGCCAACGGCGGCAGTGAAATACCGCGTGCGCCCGGACGGCGCAGGAGATCCGGCAGCGCGGCGTCCAGTGCGGGCGTGTGCCCGGTGTCCCGATGCGTCGCGATCACAGCCAGCTTCGAGCGCCGTAACTCCCCCGCCAGATGCCGCAAAAGGCGCAAGGACGCCTCGTCCGCCCAGTGCAGGTCTTCGAGGACGACGACCAGTCCCGATGGCTCCGCCGCGGCCACCAGCGCGTCCGCCGCGGCGGCGACCAGCCGGAACCGCGCGGCCTGGACGTCGGAGGCGCCGTCGATCTCGGCGAAAGCCTTCGTCACGGCCGAATCGACCGACGGGAGTGCCTCGACGACCCGCCGCCACGGCCACAACGGCGGTGCTCCGGGATCGTCGGCGCACCGGCCCCACACGACCGCGGACGCCGCGGCCGTCGCCTCCTCGACCAGCCTGGTCTTGCCGATCCCTGGCGGCCCGGAGACGAGCACGAGCCCGCCGGAGCCCGCGGCGGCGTCCGCGAGCCTGCCGCGCAGGCTCGCCAGTTCGCCCACCCTGCCCACGAACGGTTCCCGGTTCACGGAAGGAGTATCGCGCTCCGCGCCCGATTCCGTACCGCCCTGCGTACTGGCACTGATGTCCGGACACCGCCGGAAGCACAGAGTCGGCACGTCCGACGGAAAGGAAAGCCCATGTACGCCACCGTTCACCAGTTCCGGCGTTCGCACGCCGACGAGCCGGAAGGCTGGGGCCACGCCCTCGCCGCGGAACTCCACCCCGGCACCGGTTCGCCGGGCACCTGCACCCTCGCCCAGATCGGCGGTTTGACCGGGCTCGTCGTCGCGTTGTGGCGCGACCGCGGCTCCGCGCTCGCCGCCGGGGACCACCGCACCCCCGGTACCTTCGACGCCCGCGTCTACGAGGTCTCCGACGTCGAAAGCGGCACGGCCGAGCCCCGGATCGCGCAGGCGACCTGGTTCGACCGGCCGCTCACCCAGGCCGAGGCCGACGCCGCCGACTTCGGCGGGCGAGAGCGGATCCGGCCCGCCGTTCAGGGGCTCGGCGGGATCGCCGGTTTCTACATCCTGACCGCCGAGGACAGGTCTCGTCTCGTCCTCGGCTTCACCGAGTCGATCGAGGCGATGGAAGCCGTCCAGAAGGCGGTCGTGAGCACGGAACTGCTGCCCGGCGAGGACCCGGCGCTGCTGTCCGGTCCGGACCGCATCGACGTCCACCGCGTGCTCCACACGTCCCTGCCCACCCCCGGTCTGGTGGGTGAGCCGCGATGACCGCCGGGACGTCCGCGCGCGTCGGCACCTGGACCGTGCTGGCCGAACGGACCTCGGCCGCGTTCACGGTCCGGAACTTCGGTTTCCGCGCGGTCCACGGCTCGATCCCGGTCAGCCTCGGCTCGGTGCGCGTCTCCGGCAGCGGCGTCACCGCCGTCGAAGCGGCACTCGACCTCGACATGATCGACACCGGCAACGCCAAACGCGACGCCGACCTGCGCAAACCCGGTCTGCTCGCGATCGACGCGCATCCCGTGCTGACCTTCGCCGCGGACCGGATCGAGGGCGGCCCCGGCGAGTGGTCGATCGAAGGCACCCTCGGCGCGCGAGGCGAATCCTGTCCCCTCACGGTGACCGCGACAGGCCCGGAGGACAACGGCGACGGCACCTGGCGGGTGCTCGCCGGGGCCGTCTTCGACCGGCGGGCACTCGGTGTCCGAGCGCCGAGGTTCCTGATCGGCGCGGAGATCACGATCGCGCTCGACGTGGTCCTCGCCCCGCCCGGCTGATCAAGCCCAGGCGGCGAGTTCCTTGGCCAGCGCGGACGGTCCGCCGGCGGTACGCAACGTCGGCGGGCCGGGCCAGCAGTCCTGGTGTTCGCCGGTGCGCAGGGTTTCGGCGAATCGGGCGACCAGCCGCGGCTGCGACGCGACCGTGCGGCCGCCGAGGTACGCGACGACGACGTGGTGGTCGTCGTCCGAATGCGTCGCCACGGCGGCCGACCAACCGTGCTCCTCGTGCCACATCAGGTCGACGTCACGTTCGGGGAAGCCGGGAAGACGCCAGTTCAGCCTCATCCGCGCGGCGACCGGACCGGTGAGGTCGACCGTGCACGAATCCCTCCGTATCCCCAGCGCCGCGGCCACGTCTTCCAGGTAGGCGTTCAGCCTGGTCACGAGCTCCAGACCTGCTTCCGTGGGCGCGGGGGTCGAGGTGGTCACGGTCCCTCATCTTCCTGTCACATTGAGTTGGCGTGACGGGAATTACCCACCCCGGCGCGGGTTCACACCCTCATTTCGTCACGCCCCGGTTTCGGTTCGCTCAAGCCGTGGCTTCGATGACGCGAGTCAGGGCTTTGTGCAGCGCCTCCAGCTCCGAGACCTCCATGCCGAGCTTCTCGACGACGCGGTACGGGATCTTTTCCGCCTCCACACGCAACGCGCGACCGGATTCCGTCAGTTCGACCGTCAGCAACCGCTCGTCCTCGGCGCTGCGCCTGCGCGTGACGTAACCGATCGCCTCCAGCCGCTTGAGCAGTGGCGACAGTGTCGCGGGCTCGGCGCGCAGGGCGACACTCAGATCTTTGACCGCCTGCGGGCCCCGCTCCCACAGCGCCAGCATGACCAGATACTGCGGATGGGTGAGCCCGTGGGGCTCCAGCAGCGGCCGGTAGATGGCGATGACGCTGCGCGACGCGACCGACAGCGCGAAACACACCTGACGCTCCAGCGCGAGCGGGTCCTCGCCCAGATCGATCGACTTCATCTCCGGCCCCTCCGAGTTCATGCCGCCGATCCTAACCGTGACACTAATGTTTAGCGTGCTAATCATTAGTGTACCGTGAGAGCATCGACGGAAGGAGTCGCCCGATGCCCCGCAAGCGCCCGGATGTGTTCCGCTGGCTGTGGTACTCACTCGGCGGCAGGCTGCCCGAGCGCTACCACGACTGGATCCTCCACGACGCCACCACCGGAAGCTGGCGCTGGCGGCACGTCGCCCGCAGCACGGTGATGATCGCGCCGCTCTGCGCGGTGTGGCTCCTCCTGCCCGGCCCGCTCACCCTGCGGCTGGCGATCGTGCTGATGGCCGCGCTCGTGGCGTACTTCTATTCGATGGCGTACATGGAGGAGAGCATCGAGCACCGGCTCGCCAAGAACGGCTTCCCGCCGGGCATCGGCCGCCGGACCCGCGCCGAGGCCACCGCCATTGCGGAGGCCGACGTGACCGAGCGGTACCTCGCGCGGTACCGAGACCAGGCCGGCTGAGGCTTCGCGGTCTCTCGCGGTCTCCGGCGCGTCTCTCGAGAGCTCTCGCGAACTCTCGCGCGGCTAGCGTGCGCGGCGATCCCGCGGTGCGTGGTCACCCGGCGTTGCGAAAGCCACTTTCGCAACGTTGATGGTTGCGAAAGTGGCTTTCGCAACGCATTGCGGCCACTCAGGCGGCTCGGCTACGAGCTTCGGCGGCACGATGCGCGGCCACGAGTTCGGCGGCGACCCGCTTCGGTTCCGTTCGCAATCGACTGGGCAAGGTCTGAAGGACCGCGATGCCCGCCGCCGCATATCTGGCGTTTCTCGCCACTGTCGCGGCGTACTGCTGCTTGCCGAAGTGGAAGTCGTACGAATCGATCTCCCAGGCCAGGCCCACCGCCGCGAAGTAGCCGTCGGGAGTCGCGATGTACTCGCCGTTTTCGTCTCGTAGCTCGCGATTCCACTGAGGCTCCGGCAAACCGGTCATTCGCCACACCCGCATCGCGTCGACCTCGGCGGCCGATCGGGCACCATCAGCGATCCGATGCAACGCTTCGCGCGGGATCGCGGTGCCACGGCTACTCCCGGCATCAAGCTCGCCGAACAACTCCGGAAGGCTCGCTCCCCGCTGCACCGCCTCCGAAAGCAGAGCCGAAACCTCCTGTCGCGAGCCGAGCCGTCGACTCTCGTCGAGAACCGACCGGACCAAAGGTGCCAGCGGCACTCCATCGAACACGACCGCCTGCGGCAGCCGGGTCGTGCGTTCGATGATCACATGTCCGGAACCGCCGATCTTGTGTTCAAGCGGCACAAGCAAGTGAACGCGGAACGGACGGTCCGGCAAGACCCGCAATCCCTGCCGTCGACAGGAGACGGCTCCGGTCACCACCGCGTCCGGCCCGGCGTACAGGAGGGCGGCATCGATCAGCTGCCGACGCGTCGGCTCGCCGGAATGCAGCAACACGACACCCGGCAGCAGCCGTTGCCACGGCTTTCCCGGACGGCACCGGCGATAGCAGGTCATGGAAGGAACGCCGAGTTCCCCGAGCCGGGCGACAGTGATCACGCCGCCGCGGCTGTGCTGATGGAGCCCCTCGGGATCACGGGCCCACTCTCCGGATTTCACACCACGATCGTCGGCGCTTCGGACCATCGCGCGCCACCGTCTTCCCCTCGACCTGTGGACAACTCGCCACATCAGCCCCACTGTGGATAACTCGCCAGACGTTGCGAAAGCCACTTTCGCAACGTTGATGGTTGCGAAAGTGGCTTTCGCAACCTCACGCCGGCCCACTTCACCTGGTCACGACTAGAGTGCGCGGTGATGAGACGCAAGCTCCGCCCGCCGCTCCCGCCCCGCCACGGGCTCGACCCCGCGAGGCTCAAGATGCCCGCCGAGGGACCGTGGTCGACGTTGCGGGAGCACCTCGTCGAGCGGCTCCCCCGGGTCGCGCCCGAACGGATCGTGGAGATGCTCCGGGAGGAGCGCATCGTCGGGCTGGACGGGCCGCTCGGCGTCGATTCGCCGTTCGTGCCGGACTCGTTCATCTGGTTCCACCGGGACCTGCCCGACGAGGTCGAGGCCCCGTTCGAGATCTCCGTCGTGCACCGCGACGAGCATTTCCTGATCGCCGACAAACCGCATTTCCTCGCGACGATCCCGCGCGGGCGGCACATCCTGCAGACCGCGCTGGTCCGCCTCCGCCGCGAACTCGACCTCCCCGCGCTCAGCCCCGCGCACCGGCTCGACCGGGTCACCGCCGGGCTCATCCTGTTCGTGAGCACCCCCGAACTTCGCGGCAAATACCAGACCATGTTCCGGGATCGCTTGGTACACAAGGAATACGAGGCGATCGCGCGGTACGATCCGGGCGTCGCGATGCCGCGCGAGATCAGCAGCCGCATCGTCAAGGAACGCGGGGTCATCGCCGCGCAGGAGGTCGACGGACCGCCCAACGCCGAAACTCGCGTCGAGCTGATCGAGCACCGCGACGGACTCGGCCGCTACCGTCTGATCCCCGCGACCGGCCGCACGCATCAGCTCAGGTTGCACATGAGCGGCCTCGGATTGCCGATTCTCGGCGACGACTTCTACCCGGAGCTGACCGAAACTCCGCTCGACGACTTCACCGAACCCTTGCAGCTACTGGCGAAGGTCCTCGAGTTCACCGATCCGGTCACCGGGGAACGCCGCCGGTTCGAAAGCAGGCGGACACTCGAAGCGTGGACGGACCTCGACTCATGGCGCCGAGGTCCGGAACGAGTCGTGAGTGGCGATTCGGGTTAGAACCCGAATCGCCACTCACGACCCACGGCACCGGCCGGCGCCTCACTTACGCCAGAACTTGATCCCGCTCCAGGTCACCTTGACCGGTCCGGCGCCGCTGGCCGTCCGGTAGGCGCCGAACTTGTCGTAGTAGCTGCCGCCGCTGCTGCTCACGGTCTGCTTCAGCGAACCGTTGATGTACACCTTGTGCGTGCTCCCGACCTGGTGCACGGTGTTGACCCGCACGGACGTCCCGACGGTCGCGCCGCTCCCCAGGGTGTCCCCGCCGTGGACGGCGTAGAGCCGCCCGCCGCGTTCGACCGCGAGCATGAAGTACGGCCCGGCGGTCGGCGCGTCGCGGAAGGTCTGTTTCAGGCTGATCCGGGAGCCCGCCATGCTGGCGATCCGGAACGATCCTTCGAACTGCCTGGTGCCGCCGGTGTAGGTCACGTAGCGTCGCTCGGCCCGCTGATCCCCGCTTCCGGTGGAGCAGGTCAGTTCGAAATTCAGCCCGTCGACATTCCCGCACCCGCGTTCCTGGACCTTGAACGAGGGGTTCTCCGCCGTCCACGGTCCCGTTCCGACCTGGGCGTTCGCCGGCATCGCCGACGCCATCAGGCCGAGGACGGCCGCCGTGGCCACCCCGACGGTCCGAAGTCGTCTCCGCATCCTGCCTCCTGCGCATTCAGGGCGGCGGTGATGGTCCAGACCAGGACCAGGTTGCGACTGTACGAGCACGAACCGTCGTCCGACAAGACGTTGACGCTCCCACGTCCCGCTGATTGGGTAACGAAGGTGATCCTTTCCATGACGGTCCTCGAAGGATTGGCGGCCGGGACGATCGACCTGGCCTTCCGGCGCTGGTCGAAGCAGAACGTCCGCCAGGGCGACGTCATGCGCCTGGAGGCAGGCGTGATCGAGGTCGGCTCCGTCGAGACCGTCGATCCGGCGACGATCACCGATGCCGACGCCCGCCGCTCCGGAGCCGACTCGGCGAACGCGGTCCGCGGCACCCTGCGCGGCTCCGCGGACGCCCCGGTGTACCGCATCCACCTGCGCTACCTCGGGCCCGATCCCCGCCGCGCGCTCAGCGCGGCGGCGGAACTGTCCGAAAAGGACTTCGAAGCCATCCGCAAGCGGTTGTCCAAGATGGACAGACGTCGCCCGTGGACCCACGAAACCTTACGGATCATCGCCGGGAATCCCGGCCGCCGGGCACAGGAACTCGCGGACCTCCTCGGTCGCGAGAAGGAACCGCTGAAGGTCGACATCCGCAAGCTCAAGAACCTCGGGCTGACGCTCAGCCTCGAAGTCGGCTATCGGATCTCTCCACGCGGCGCGGCCTACCTGCGCCTCAGCGAGGATCCCGGTAGAACGCGCTGAGTTCCGGCACGAGCCGCTCCGGCGGGACACTGTGGAACTCGCCGTCCAGCTCCACTTGCCTCGCCCCCGGGGTCGCCTTCGCGGCGACGAGTGCGGCGGCCTTGAGCCAATCCGTGCTGCCGTTGCTGTTCACCACGAGGACGGGTGTCGCGATCGACGCCAGTTCGCCCGGCACCTTCGAGTCCGCCATCACAAAGGCGTCGTAAACGAGCGTGGGCGCGAACGACCGGAGTTCGGCCCACATCGGCGTCTCCTTGGCCTCGGCGACGGCCTCCGCCGGAGAGCCGACCGCGGACATCATGAACAGGGCGACGGCGTCGTCCCAGCGGTCCACCACGACCAGGCGGCGCATCTCGTCGGCGTACCCCTCGGGGACTTCTTCGGTTTCGCCGCGATAAGGCGGCTCGAAGACCGACAGGCGCGCCATCGGCACGCCGGCTGCGGCAGCGAGAAGGGCCAGCGCTCCGCCGGAGGAGATGCCGTGCACGATCACCGGCTCACCGAGCGAAGCGACGACAGCGGCCAGGTCTTCGATCTCGCGCTCGACCGCGTACGGCGCGGTGTCACCGCTGTCGCCCCGGCCCCGCCGGTCGTAGGTCACCACGGAGAACTCGGCCGCCAGCTCCGCGACCAGCGGTTCGTCACCGTGCCGGTCGTTGCCCGCACCCGCGACGACGACCACCACCGGCCCCGCGCCGCGTCGCTCGAACACGATCGGCGTTCCGTCTGCGGACTTCGCTGTGTCGATCATGCGGCCATCGTGCCCGGCCTCGCCGCCGGGCGCAGGTCATTTATCCTACTCGAACATGCGTTCGACAAATGATCAGGACCGGGGTATGTTCGGTTGCCATGACCCCCGCCCTTCAAGCCTCGCTGTTCGACGAGTGCGCCGCGCTCGGGCTCGGCTCGCTCGACGGGATCCGGCGCACCGAACTGACCAGGGGTGCCTGGATCGACGTGCTGCCGGGCTGGCTCACCGGCGCGGACGAACTGTTCGCCCGGCTCGCCGAAGACGTGCCGTGGCACGCCGAACGACGGCAGATGTACGACCGTGTCGTCGCCGTCCCCCGGCTGCTGAGCTACTACCGCGAAGGCATGCCGCTCCCCCACCCGATCCTGACGGAGGCGAGGGAGACGCTCTCGGCGCACTACGCCGATGAGCTCGGCGAGCCGTTCGTGACCTCCGGTCTGTGCTTCTACCGGGACGGGCGCGACAGCGTCGCCTGGCACGGCGACGACACCGGCCGCTCGCGCACCGAGGACACCATGGTCGCGATCGTCTCGGTCGGCGCCGCCCGGCAGCTTGCGCTGCGCCCGCGTGGCGGAGGCGAAACCGTCCGGCACGCCCTCGGCCACGGCGACCTGATCGTCATGGGCGGCAGCTGCCAGCGAACGTGGGAACACGCCGTCCCCAAGACCGCCAAACCGGTCGGGCCGAGGATCAGCATCCAGTTCCGTCCGAGAGGAGTCGCCTGAGAATCACTCCAGCAGCACGGGCAGCGCGTCGACGCCGTAGACGATCGAGACCTCCCGGAAGCCCACCGCCTCCGGGTCGATCGCCAGCCGCATTTCCGGGAACCGGCGCACCAGCGCGGGATACGCGGTGCGCAGCTCCATCCTGGCCAGTTCGGCACCGATGCACCGGTGGATGCCCCAGCCGAAGGCGAGATGCGACGTCGGCTCGCGGGTGGCGTCGAACTTCTCCATGTCCTCGCCGAGGACGCCGTCACGGTTCGCGACGCTGAGGGAGACCAGGACGATGTCGCCCTTCGCGATCCGGACGCCGTCGACCTCCATGTCCTCCTTGGCGAAGCGCGGGAAGGCCATCTGCACGACTGTCAGGTACCGCAGCAGTTCCTCGACGAACTTGTGGACGGCGTCGTCGTCGCCGCGGACGGTTTCGAACAGCTCGCGGTCCTTGAGCAGCACGAGCGCGCCGAGCGCGAGCATGCTCGCCGTGGTCTCCAGCCCGCCGGTCAGCACGCCGTCGGCGAGGCCCGCCAGCTCGCGGTCGTCGATTTCGTCGCCGTGGTCCTTGATGAGCATGCCGAGCAGGCCGTCGCCCGGGTTCTCTCGCTGCTTCTTGACGATGTCGTCCAGATAGGACAGTGACTCGGTCATCGCCCCGAGTGACGCGCCCGCGCCGCCGAAGAGGTCGAACCGCGCGGTGCTCAGCCGCTGGAAGTCGTCGCGGTCCTCGTACGGGACGCCCAGCAGCTCGCAGATCGTCAGCGACGGGATCGGCAGCGCGAAGGCCTCCCACAGGTCGACAGGGCCGTCCGCCTTCGCCATCGCGTCGAGCTGGTCGGCGACGATCTCGTCGATCCGCGGCGTCAGCCGGGACAGCCGTCGCATGGTGAACTCAGGCGTGAGCAGGCGCCGCAGCCGGGTGTGCACCGGCGGATCGGCGAACCCGAGCCCGCCGGGGTTCTGGTCCTCGGTCACGCCGGCGTTCCCGACCAGGTTGGTGAAGTCGTTGCTGAACTCGCTCACCTTGCCGAGTACGGCCTTGGCCTCGTCGTAACCGGTGACCAGCCAGCCGTTCATCCCGAACGGCAGGTCGAGCTTGCTGATCGGCTCCGTCGCGCGGATCCGGCCCAGCTCGGCAACCGGGTCGAGGCCGTCGCGCTTGAGCGGCAGCAGCGCGTTGTCCGGGATGATGGACATCTTGGACAGGTCGAAACCGTTCTTCTGCTGACGCGCGAGGTAGCGGCGGCCGATCCAAGCCAACACGCGCGAGCGAATGCTCCCCATACTCTGCACCCTACTCCAGCCGCTGAACACCTGACCTGGCACAACAGGGCGCCTTCGCCCAGCAGGGCAGCAATTTCGACGGTTGTTCACCCGCCGTCCGACTCGATCAGTCACGTCCAGAAAGTCGGATTTCCGCCGCGGGAGGTTCCCGGCGACCGGGAGACCTCGGTCACCGTAGGTCACAACGGACCGGAGACAACGCCTGACATCGGGTGCGCGTCGTGAGATTGTCGGACCTTACTGGGAGGATTCGGACATGTCAGCCGTGCTCATCGGACGCGACCATCCCGCGGGGGTTCTCCGCGCGGAGATCGCCCGTGCCGCCGAAAGCCACGGCGGGCTGGTGCTGGTCACCGGCGAGGCCGGGATCGGCAAGACCACGCTCGTCACCGGCGCCGCCGAGGAGGCGAAACGCCTCGGCGCCCTGGTGCTCAACGGGTCCTGCTGGGACTCGGCCAGCGCGCCGGGCTACTGGCCGTGGACCCAAGTGATCCGCGGGTTGCGACGCGCGGTCGGGCAGGGGCGCTGGGCCGCGATGGCCGGCAGTGAACTGGACGTCCTGCTCGGTGAGGCCCGCGGCGACGGCGCGGCGGACGGCTTCCGGCTGTACGACGCGGTGACCAGCGCGCTGGTGGCCGCCTCCCACGATCAGCCGATCGTGGTGGTGCTCGACGATCTGCACTGGGCCGACGCCGCGTCGCTGCGGTTGCTCGAGTTCGCCGCGCAGCACACCTGGTTCGAACGGTTGCTGCTGATCGGCACGTACCGGGACGTCGAGGTCGAGGCGACCGATCACCCGCTTCGCTCGCTGATGTTGCCGTTGCTCGCGAAGGCCACTTCGGTCACGCTCACCGGCCTCGACCCGGACGAGGTCGGCACGCTCATGGCCAGGACGGCGGGCACGGCGCCCGACGACGCGCTGGTCGCCGAGGTCCACCGCCGCACCGGCGGCAACCCGTTCTTCGTCGAGCAGACGGCGCGGCTCTGGCACAGCGGCGGTTCCGCGGAGACCATCGCGCCCGGCGTGGCCGATGCCCTGCAGAGACGGCTTTCCCTGCTCCCCCAGCCGGTTCTCGATCTGCTGACCACCGCCTCCGTACTCGGCAGGGAATTCCATCGCAGGCTGCTCGCCGGCGTGGCGTCGGCGCCCGTGCCCCAGGTGGACCGGCTGCTCGACCAGGCCGTCGCGGCGCGGCTGGTCGTGGTGCACGGGCAAGGCCGGTTCGCCTTCGCCCACGACCTCGTCCGCGAGACGCTGTACGCGGCCCTGTCCGAACAGGACCGCCGGAAACAGCACACCGCCGTCGTCGCGGCGGCCCGCGAGACGCCGACGTCACGGGACAGGCTCTTCCCCGCGGACCTGGCCCGCCACGCGCTGCTCGCCGGACCCGAACTCGACCCGGCCGAGGCCATCGACCTGTTGCTGGCCGCCGCGATCGACGCCACCGGCCGGATGGCGGTCGAGGAGACGACCACGCACTACCGGCGGGCGATGGAGATCGCCGAAGACCGGCGGCGGCAGGCGAGCATCGCCCTCGAACTGGGCGCGCACCTGACCCGTCACCACGAGACGGACGAGGGCAGACAGGTCCTCGACGAGGTCTCCGCGCTCATCCACGAACTCGACGACGACGATCTCCTCGCCAGACTGGCGTTGACCCTGGTCCGCGCCGATCACAAAAGCCTCCGGATCGACGAGACGGTCAAGGTGCTCACCGAAGCGCACGCGCGGCTTTGTGGCCGCGAGCCAGGGCAGGAACTCACCGTCGAGGAGATGACGCAGGAACTGTCCGCGCGCATCATGATGACCGCCCGCGACCACGAGGACGATTCCGCTCTGCTGTTCGGTCTGTGGGCCCGGCACGACGCGATCTGGGGGCCGGGCAGCGCCGCGGAACGGGAACGGCTCACCGACGAACTGGTCGTGGTCGGCCGTCGCACGGCGAACCCGGAGTTGGAGCACTACGCGGCGTCGTTCAAGTGGGTGGCGCTGCTCGAACAGGGCGATCCCCGGTATTTCGAGCAATATCAGGAATTCCTCGCCCTGGCGAGCACCGGCCGCGCGCCGAGTTCGCAGCTGGCCGCCCGGATCGATCAGAGCATCATCGCCACGCTCCAGGGCCGGTTCACCGAAGCCGAGGCGTACATCCAGCAGGTGATCTCGTGCCACGAGGGGGATGAGCATCCCCATTTCGGTGACCTGAACCAGTTGCAGCGGTGGGTCCGGTGGTGCCTGGAGGGGCGGTTCGACGATCTCGCCGGGTTGCACCGCGAGATCGCCCGCGGCGGGTACTCGTACAGCCGCGTGCTGGAGGCGGTCACCGCGGCCCACCGTGAGGACGTCGGGGAGGCCGTGCGGCTCACCGATCTCGCGGCCGACGCGAAACCGTACCCTCGCGATCTGGAAGCGTTGTGGCTGCGCTGTCAGGCGCAGACGGCGGCGGTCTCGCGCGATCCCGAACGCTGTGAAGCCGCCCGCGCGCTGCTCGCGCCCTACAGCGGGGAATGGCTGGTTTCCCTGTACGGCTGCGAGATCTCCGGCCCGGTCGACCTCTGGCTCGGCAGGCTCGATCTGGCGCAGGAACGCTGGAACGACGCGGTGGACCGGCTTCGCGGCGCCGCGCTCTCCGCGGACCGGCTGAGGGCCACGGTCTGGGCGACCGAGGCCAAATCCTGGCTGGCGGTGGCTTTGCTCGGCCGGAACCTCGAGGGCGACGCGGCGGCCTCGGCGACCCTGCTGTCCGAAGTGGACGAAGAAGCCACCGCGTTCGGCATGCGGCAGGTCGTGGCGAGAGTGGCTCGGACGCGGAACAGCGCGCAGGCGCCGCCCGCCCCCGCCGCCGAGTTCCGTCGCGACGAAGCCGTGTGGACGTTGCACTTCGACGGCGTCACCGCCCGCCTTCCGGACTCGAAAGGATTGCGAGACCTGCATTTCCTGCTCGGTAGGCCGGGTTCGGAGGTGGCGGCCGTCCGGCTGCTCGATCCCGCGGGAGGCGAGGAGGTCGTCGCCGCGAAGAGCCTAGGCGGTGACGCCGTCCTCGACGACGAGGCGAAAGCCCGGTATCGCGCGCGGCTGGACGAACTCGACGAACTGATCGACACCGCGACCGGGCTCGGCCAAGACGCGCGCGCCGCGGCTCTGGACCGTGAACGGGACGCGCTGCTCGCCGAACTGCGGTCCGCGGCCGGGTTCGGCGGCCGCACCAGGCGGCTCGGCGACGAGGCCGAACGCGCCCGCAAGACGGTGACCGCCCGCATCCGCGACACCCTGCGCAAACTCGACGAGCAGCATCCGGCGCTGGCCGCGCACCTGCGCGCGTCGGTCACCACCGGTTCTTCGTGCCGCTACGCACCAGAAGACAAGGTCCCCTGGCGGCTGTGAGCCGCCAGGGGACCTTGTCACCCCCAGCTCATTTCAGGTCGATGGCGAAATCCGCCCGACACGTGTGTCGTCCATCCAGGCACGTGTGTCGTCCGCCGGATCACCCGTGCCGTCCCATCAGTCACGCGAGATCGCCAACCGGAGTGTGCTCATTTCCGGTTGTAGAGCCGCATCGTCAACGTGCCGAAGATCGCGAGGATGACTCCGCCGGCGATCAGCACCCAGGTGATCTCGCCGCCGTCCCAGTTGCCGTCCATCATCGAGCGGACCGCCGCGACCACGTGGGTCACCGGGTTGACGTCGACGAAGGCCTGCAACCAGCCCGGCATCGTCTTCGGGTCGACGTAGATGTTGCTGAGGAAGGTCAGCGGGAACAGCACCATCATGCTGACGCCCATCACCGACTTCTCGCTGCGCAGCAGCAGGCCGAACATCGTCCAGATCCACGAGAACGCGAACGAGAACGCCAGCAGCAGGAGGATCGCGGCGGCCACGCCACCGACGCCGCCGCCGGGACGGAAGCCCATGATCAGCCCGACGCCGAGGATCACCACCGACGCGATGAGGTAGCGCAGCATGTCGCCGAGCAGATAGCCGACCATCGCCGACGGCCGCCAGATCGGCAGCGTGCGGAACCGGTCGAACACGCCCTTCTCGATGTCGGTGTTCACCGAAATCCCGGTGTACATGGTGATCATCAGGATGCTGCTGGCCATGATGCCCGGCAGCACGAACTGCAGGTACTCCGTCGGCGAACCGGACAGCGCGCCGCCGAACAGGTAGGTGAACATCAGCGTCATCATGATCGGGAACGCGGTGACGTCGAACAGCTGCTCGGGCACGTGCTTGATCTTCAGCATCGCGCGCCACCCGAAGGTGACCGAGGTCGACAGCGCGCTCGGGCGCTGAGGACGGTTCTTCGCGATCAGGACTGCGGCCAGTTCTTCGGGCTTCGGTGCCGCGAGAACGGGTTCGTTTTCTTTGACTGCCGTGGTGCTCAAGCTGCACTCTCCTCAGGCGTGGCGGTGCGGTCGGTCAGGGCCAGGAAGACCTCGTCGAGGCTCGGCTGGCCGAGGGAGAAGGTGTCGACGATGATTCCCGCGCGGGCCAGTTCGCCCAGCGCGTGCGAGGCGTGTTCGGCGGCACCCTGTTCGGTGCTCTCGCCCGAAAGCCGCGCGGTCAGCGCGACGGGGTCCGGTTCGAGCACCACCTGCGCCTGCAAGGTGCGGACGAGCAGTGCCTCGGCTTCGGAACGCTGGTCGGCCTCCCGTAGCCGGACGTGGACGGCGCCCGCGCCGACCGAAGCCTTCAGCTGCCCCTTGGTGCCTTCGGCGATCACCTTGCCGTGGTCGATGACCGCGATCCGGGAAGCCAGCTGATCGGCCTCGTCGAGGTACTGCGTGGTCAGCAGGACGGTGGTGCCGTGCTGCACGATCGCGCGAACGATGTCCCAGACCTGGTTGCGGCTGCGGGGATCGAGCCCGGTGGTCGGTTCGTCGAGGAAGAGCACGTCGGGGGTGTTGAGGATGCTCGCGGCGATGTCGATCCGCCGCCGCATCCCGCCGGAGTAGTTCTTCACCTGCCGCCCCGCGGCCTCGGACAATCCGAACGCCGTCAGCAGTTCGGCCGCCCGCGCGCGGGCGGCCGGTTTGCGGTGCCCGGTCAGCCTGCCGATCAGCACCAGGTTCTCGGTCCCGGTCAGGTCCTCGTCGACCGAGGCGTACTGCCCGGTCAAGCTCACCATGGACCGGACCGCGTCGGCATCGCGGACGACGTCCTTGCCGAAGATGCGCGCTTCGCCGCCGTTGGGGCGGAGCAGGGTCGCGAGCATCTTCACCGCGGTGGTCTTGCCGGCGCCGTTCGGTCCCAGGACGCCGTACACGGTGCCCGCGGGGACCTTCAGGTCGATCCCGTCGACCGCCCGGTTCTCCCCGAACACCTTGACCAGCCCCGAGGCTTCGATGGCCAGTTCACTCATTTTCGTTTTCCTTTCAGAAGCTTTCAGCAGACGTAGGGACGGGTGGCGCGTGCTTCGCGCAGGGCGAGGCCCCACCAGACGAGTTCGTCGAGCAAGGTGGTCACTGCCTGGCCCTGCCCGTCGGTGTCGAAGGGGGTGCCGTCGCGGGCGAAGGTGCCGTCGAGGAGGTTGAAGGCCACGCTGTCGCGCATGGTCACCGTGTGCAGTTCGGTGAAGATCGTGCGCAGCTGCTCGACGGCGTAGAGCCCCTGCGAGCGGTAGCCGTAGGAGACGAACCCGACCGGCTTCGCGCGCCACTCGTCGTAGGCGCAGTCGATCGCCTGCTTGAGCGAGGCGGGGAAGCTGCGGTTGTACTCGGGGGTGACGACGACGAACGCCTCGGCCTCGTCGACCAGCCTCGCGAATCGCTTCATGTCGGCGGCCGGCGGTTCCGGCAGCCCGGCGGGCAGGTCGAATTCGACGAGGTCGAGCACTTCGGTGACGAGGTCGTCCCGGTGTTCCGCGTGGCCGGCGAACCACTTGCCGACGGCGTCCCCCACCCGCCCTTCGCGGACGCTGCCGATGATCACCGCGACCCGCAGCGGACTGTCGCCCATGACCGACCTCCTCTCGCCTCACCCCCTAGGCGCGAGAAAGCCGCCGGGCCTTCGCTAGATCGGATCTAGCGAAGGCCCGGCGGCTTCGGTCGGTGATCGCCATTCGGCACCTGAACGCGATGCTTACCTGGCGCAACTATCGCAACCAGGTGCCGAATTGCGGGTTACGCGGCCAGCGCGATCGCGATCGCGCCCAGCAGGGACGCGTCCTGGTCGAACTTCGCCGCCACCAGCTCCGGCGGGAACGGCACGGCCTGCGCCAGCCGCTCTCGCAACGCGGGCAGCAGAACGTCGGCCGAGCGCACCAGTCCCCCACCGACGGCGATACGCCGCGGGTCGAGAGCGATGGCGAGGTTCGCGACGTGCATCGACAGTTCGTCGAGCGCCGCTCCGACCAGTTCCTTGGCCTGTGCGTTCTCCCTGGCGAGGCCGAACAGTTCGCCCGCGGTTACCGGGCGGCCGAGCAGCACACTCGCCCGGCCGCCCAGCCCACGCCCACCGACGGCCTCTTCCAGCGGCGCCGCTCCGCCGGAGAACCCGTCGGTGTCCTGTGGCGAGCGGAGGTTGTACCCGATCTCGCCCGCAGCTCCGTTGGCGCCCGCCAGCAGCCGGCCGCCGACCAGTACCGCCGCGGCGATCCCGGTCCCCAAGGAGAGGAAGACCGCCGGATCGGTGTCCGCCAGCGCCCCCCACCGCCATTCCGCGAGTGCCGCCGCCTTGGCGTCGGTGCCCACCTCGATCGGCACACCATCGAACTCCGCGGCGACGAGTTCGCGCAGCCGCAGTTGCTCCCAGCCCGGCACGTTGGGGGCCAGCAGGATGCGGTCCTCCAGCACGATGCCGGGGCTGACGACGCCGATCGCGACAAGGGCGTCGGCGGCGCCTTCGTCGGCGAGCAGTTTCCGTGCCGCGGCGAGCGCACGGCTGACCACCTGCGCGGCGCCCGCCTGCGCGTCGGTGTCGAGCCGCCGGGTGACCAGCAGGCTCCCCGCTCTGTCGGCCAGTCCGATCGCGACCTTCGTCCCGCCGAAGTCGATCCCCAGGATCAGTTCGTCCCCCGTCACTTCACGTTCCCCTCTGCTGCCGCCCCCGCGAACGATTCCTGGATTCCCTTGGGCCCGAACGGCCACACGCGCTCCGCCTTCGCGTAGGCAAGGAACGCCGCCACGCCGAGCGCGATCCATCCCACCGAAAGCCCGATCGAAAGCCAGGTGGCGGAGAAGTAGATGTAGACCCAGCCGAGCAGCGCGATGACCGTCGGGATCGGGTAGAGCCATTGGCGGTACGGCCGCTCCAGTTCCGGCCGCCGTCGCCGCAGCACGACGATCGCCGCCACCTGCGCGAGCGACTGGATGAGCACCAGCACCGTCACCGCCGCGTTGATCACCGCGGTCAGCGTGAACAGCGAGCCGATCGCGGTGATGACGCCCATCGTGAGCACACCGGCCGTCGGCAGGTTCAGTTTCGGGTGCAGCCGGGCGAACACCGGCAGGAACACCTTGTCGCGCGCGGCCTCGAACGGGACCCGTGAGCCGCCGAGCAGACCGGCGAACACCGAGCCGATCGCGGCGATCACGATGAACACGGTGATGACCTTCGCCGCGCCCGTGCCCCAAGCCTGTTCCAGCACGGTGGAGGCGACCGAAGTGGCGTTCTTCAATTCCTCCAGCGGGACCGAGCCGAGCACGCCGAGCTGCAGCAGGAAGTACAGGCTCATGATGCCGAGGATCGAGAGGATGATCGATCGCGGCAGCGTCCGGCCGGGGTCACGCACCTCGCCGCCGAGGTAGGCGCTGGTGTTGTAGCCGAGGTAGTCGTAGATGGCGATGATCAGGCCCGCCCCGAGCCCGGCCCAGAACGCGCCGCCGTCGAACGAGAACGCGCCCGGCGTGAACGCGAACGCTTGCGCGCCGTCGAAATGCGTGAAGGCCGCGACGATCACCGAGAGCGCGGCGAACAGCATGATCGCGAACAGGACGGTGGTCAGCTTCCCGATCTCGCCGATCTTGCGGAACAGCGCCAACACGATCGCGGCGATGACGCCGAGGCCGATGACCTTGCCGAGCCCGGTGGTCCCGCCGTCGTCGGCCACCCCCGGGATCAGGTACCCGAGGTATTGGACGAGCCCGATGATGCCGGTTGACATGATCAGCGGGATGAACAGCACCGCGCTCCACGCGAACAGGAACGGCATGAGCCTGCCGGTCCGGGAGCCGAACGCCTCGCGCAGGTACACGTAGGTGCCGCCGGCGCCGGGGAGGGCGGCGCCGAGTTCGGCCCAGATCAGGCCGTCGGCCAGCGCGATGACCGCGCCGATGAGCCAGCCGAACATGGCCTGCGGGCCGCCGAGGGTCACCACCATCGCGGGGATGGTGACGAACGGGCCGATCCCGCACATCTGGGTCATGTTGATGGCGGTCGCCTGGAGCGGCCCGATCTTCCGCTCGAGCCCCGGCAGCGGGGATGAACTCAAAACGTGCCTCCCTGTTAGTTAGTAAAGTTTCTTAACATAAATCACGGCGTGTCGGAAGGCCAGGCGGCGAAGTTGTCGCGTGCCGGTCCACCCCGGTCTGCCCGAAAGGGCGAAATCAGCGAAATACGCCCGAACGGCCCAAGCCGGGACGTATCAGGGGGCCGTCGTTCTGCGTCCTTACTCAGAAGGACGTCTTCCCAGGGACGGTGAGGTCCATGAAACGGCTGTTCGGCACGACTATCGCGATCGCCGCTCTCGGGTTCACGGCGGCCTGCGGCGGAGCCTCGGCTCCCCGCGACACCGCTCCGGCGGATCTGACCACCGGCAGCGAGGTGACGACGGAGACCGCCCCGACGGCGTCTTCCGAGGCGGCCCCGACCGCACCAGGCCCCCGGCGCACCGAGGAACCCCGTCCGCCCGTCGTTCCCGGGAGCCCCATCAGGTACAACAGCGACCTGCTCGGCACCGATCCCACCACCGCCAAGAACGCGATCGAGCAGAACCTAGCGGACCTCTGCAAGAGTCCCCGTCGGTGCGGCGTCTCGGTGGTGATCGCGGACGCGAGCGCGGGTGACTGCATCCGCAGTATCGGGCCGAATCCGGTCCACCCCGGCAAGACGATCACGATCCGGGCCAGGTCGTGCACAACCGAGACGACGGAGGAAAGCTCCGCTCCCCCGAAGCCGGAAAGCACGGAACCGAGCGAAACCACGGGCGGATGAGCGTCCGGCGCTCACTCCGCCGAGGCCTCCGCAGACCCGAGCCCGCCGTCGGCGAGCCGGCGGCGGACCCGTCGCGCGCACTCAGGCTGATCGGCACCGCACTGGCCAACACCACCCTGCTCACCGCGTTGCTCTACTACTTCGGGCTCGTCTACACGCAGACGTACTTCATCTACTTCCGCGTGCACTACACGCTTCTCGGCCAGACACCGGACGAGATCTTCGGGCGAGGGGTCGACGGCATGCTCCTGCCGCTGACCGGCGCGGCGGGCGCGGTGCTGCTCTTCCTGATCCTGACCCGGTTCCTGAAGATGCGGCTCGGCGAAGGCCCGTGGAACCGGCTGCTGCGGATCTGCACCCCGGTCGCCGGTGTGCTCGGCCTCGCGCTCCTCGTCTCGTCGACGGCGATCGCCCTCGACCCGGAACCCTTTCGCGACCATCCCGGCGTTCCCGGGCTCGGCTTCGCAATCGGTGTCCTGATGGTGCTCTTCGCCTGGCGGCGCTGGACCTCGCGCAGCACGGCGAGCGGCCGTTCGAACGTCGCCGAATTGGTGACCGGCTACGTCCTGGTGAGCATCGGCCTCTTCTGGTCCGTCGGCGACTACTCGGGAGCCGTCGGCACCAGCCGCGCCTTCGAGGCCTCCGGGGTGATCACGACGAGACCGGCCGCGACCTTGTACAGCGCGGAAAGCCTCAACCTCACCGCGAACGGTGTCACACAGGTGAAATGCGCCGACGCCGAATCGGCGTACAAGTACCGGTACACCGGGCTGAAGCTGCTGCTCCAGTCCGGCGGCCAGTACGTCTTCCTCCCGGGGAACTGGCGGGCCTCGACCGGCGTCGCGTTCGTGATCCCGAAGACCGACAAGCTGCGCCTCGAATTCGGCCCGCCCCGATCGGTCCCGCCGCCCGCCTGCTGACGCGCGTCAAGCCAGACGGCGCTCCAGCCACTCCGTGATCGTGTCGTCGACCAGTTTCGCGATCGGCAGCTGCGGCGCGGGTTCGATGCCCGGCTCTTCGGCCAGCGGATGCGCGAGACCGGGCAGCCTGGCCAGGCGGACGTCGTCCGGACGTGCGTACCGCTCACGCAACGCGGCGACCAGGTCGTCGGCATCGGTGCGCAGGGACGGATAGTCGCCCTCGCCGCTGACGAGCAGGAGCGGAACCTGCTCGTCCCGCGCCGAGATTTCACCCGATCGTGCGACGAAGTCGAGCTGATCCGCCGCTCGTTCCGCTTTGTCGCTCCACGGATATGCCTGTTCCAGCATGTCTTCGACCAGGCCGATCACCGAACGCGCCCGCACGGCGGGGTTGATCAGGACCGCCGCGCGGACCGGGATCTCCCGGGTGGCCAGGATCGTCAGCGCCACCGCACCGCCGAGCGAACCACCGACGACGGCCATCCGGGACGAGTCGAAGCCGAAGCGTTCGCGCAGTTCGGCCAGCGCGGCGGGGAACTCCAGCGCCGCCTGCGCGACGACCGGGTCGACGTAGGCGAGCATCGCGTCACGCCGGGCCCGCTCGAGCAAGGCGTCCATCGAGCCGTCGACCATTCTCGCGCCGCACAACGGCATTCCGAGATACACCCGCCACGCCGGCACCCCCGCCAGCGGCAACGCGGCCGCGAACGCGGCGTCGGAACGGGGCGCGTCGATCATGTGCCAAGCGACGACCACCGGCGCGGGGCCGCTGACCTCGGTCGATGGCGGCAAGACTGTGAACGGTACTCCCGCGGCCGTGCCCGTGACCGGTTCTCCCACCGCTGTCCTTCCTCGCGTGCTGTCGATCTCCACGATATCCAGGACGCGCGGGAAGCAGACCTCGTTCCGCCACAAGCGAAACAGTATGCCCGCGACGTCACCCCGACGCGCCGCGGAGGTGGTTGCGGGTGACCGGCGGCGGCCGAATATTGTTGCGACCCGGCCCATTGGAGGTGACCCGCCCGTGCCCGATGTCGACTACTACGAGGTGCTCGGCGTGGGCAAGGCCGCCTCGGTCAACGAGATCAAGACCGCGTACCGGCGGCTGGCGAAGTCACATCACCCGGACACCGGCGGTTCCGCGCTCACGTTCCAGCTGGTCCGCGAGGCCTACGACACGCTCAGCGATCCGATGCGGCGTGCGGGCTACGACGCGGGCGGGCGCTCCGTGCGCGTCCCGATCCGGCCGCGACCGCGGCGTCGCTTCGGCGAAGAACCGGGCTACGAGCCCGAGCCGGTCGTGATCGATCCGGAAGACCTCGAATGGTGGGAATTCGCCGCACAGGACGGCCGCGTGCGCCACGGACGGCGGCGCGGCCCCGGGCACACCCCGGTCGTCGCGGCGGTCGGCGGGATGGTGCTGGTGCTGCTCCCGGTACTGACCGGCGTCGGATTCACGGCCCCCACGCTGATCGTCTGGCTGATCCTGACCGCCGGGACCGCCCTGCTGGTGCAACGGCTCGCGCGCGGCTATCTCGCCGCTTCCCGCGCCAAGAACCGGTTCGCCGCCGAATTCGGCGGAAAGCACGTCTTCGGCACCCCCGGCACCGAGACCGACGAGCTCGCCGAGCGGCTCACCGCCGATCTGCTGGAGCGCTACCTGACCCGGCTGCCCGGCGCACGGATCTTCCACGGCCTCTCGTGGCCGGATTCGGTGTTCGCCGACGTCGACCACGCGGTGCTGTGCGGAAAACGGCTCGTGCTCGTCGAATCGAAACTGTGGCTGCCGGGACACTACGAAACCGATGACGACGATCGCCTGCTGCGCAACGGCCGCGCCTTCCGCGGCGGCGGGAGCAGACTGACGGAAAGCCTCGCCGAGTACCGGCGGATCCTGCCGGGCGTCGCGTTGCGCGGCGCGATGATCGTGTACCCGAGCCGGACCGGCGAGGTCACCACGGAGCACGAGGACCCCTCCCCCGCGCCGCCGATGACACCCGAGCAGTTCCTGCACGAGATCGGCGGCTGGCTGGCGGCAGAGCCGTCCACTGTGGACACGGCGACGATGCGCCTGGTGCGGGACCGGGTCGTGGGCACCGTTTAGAGATAGCGCGTGAAGGCCCCCTTCCCTCGGCTGAGCCGAGGGAAGGGGGCCTTCACGCGCTATGGACTA
The DNA here is from genome assembly GCF_003947325.1 of Amycolatopsis sp. WAC 01375. NCBI lineage: Bacteria > Bacillati > Actinomycetota > Actinomycetes > Pseudonocardiales > Pseudonocardiaceae > Amycolatopsis > Amycolatopsis sp. WAC 01375. The sequence continues at coordinate 211,825 of NZ_QHHW01000022.1, read as the reverse complement.
CCGGCTAGCCGCGCTCCTTCTTGGCCCGCGCGGAACGGGTGCAGACCTCACCGACGTCGACCGTCTGACCGCGGTCGATGTAGACGTCCGCCAATCCGACGAGCTTGCCCTTCGGCGACGTACAGGTCAGCTGGTACGCCTCCTTGGGGCCATAGGTCGGCGGGATCGGCGACTGGAACGACACGCCGCCGGTCCAGTCGTCCACAGTGGACGGATTCGCCTGCGCGTAGTTGACCAGCACGGCCGTGTAGTCCCCGGCGGGCGGGTCGTACAGGATCGCGTGTTCTTCCGTGGTCGAACCGTTCGCCGACGACGACACCATGTTGCCCGCGGCGTCGAAGACGTACAGGTCCCAGTCGGAGTCCTGGCTGGCCCACTTGACGTCGACGCTGAACTTCCCGTTGTCGACCTTGGGGAGCCCGTCCACGTGGAACGTGAAGCTCTCCGAAGCCGGGTCGGCCGGGTAGTTCGTGTTGGTCGCCGGGACCCCGGCCGGGTTGGCGACCTGGATCGCGGGCTGCGCCGGACCCTGCGGTTCGCGGCCGTAGCGGCCCGCGACGTAGGGCCGGGTCGACGGGTTGACCGACCACGCGAACCGGCCACCGGTCGAGGCCAGCGACGAGTTCAGGTTGTCGGTCACGTAGATCGGCGGTTTCGTCGAGCCGTCCGGCTGCACCACCGGCGAGGTCGGCGTCTGGAAGGTCTTGTGCAGCTTCAGCTGGTAGCCCTTCGGCGCGGTACCGATCAGCGTCGAATGCGCCGCCGGGTCCGCGGTGTTGGCCAGCATGTCCACGAAGGCCTGCCGGTTGCCGCCCTTGCCCGCGCCCGCGGCGGGGGCGACACCGGTGTATTCGGCGACGACACCGTCGGCGAACGGCGGGTGGAACTCGTTGGGGCCGACCTCGAACGTGAAGCCCCAGCCACCGGTGGCCCAGTACGACCAGTCCTCGGTCGAACCGGTCGTGTCGTAGAGCGCCCACGACGGCTGGCTGGTGTATCCGTTGCGCGAGGCCATCTTGTCACCGAGCGCCTTGTACGCCGGCTCGTCGAGCGGCGGGCGGACGGCGGCGACACCCGGGACACGCAGCACCAGGTTGGAGTAGGTGTGCAGCGTGATCAGGTTGGTCACCTGGCGGTTGGACACGATCGAGCGGACGTTCTGCGTCTCGGGCTCGGAGAACGGGCCGGCGCCGCGGAAGGTGTCGCTGCGCCACAGGGTCGACGCGCCGGCGCCGCCCCAGAAGCCCGCGTAGTTGCGGTTCGGGTCGGTGCCGCGTTCACGGCCGGCGGGGTTGGCCTTGCAGACGCCGGTCGCGAACTCCTTGGGCGAGTCGTTGACGTTGCAGTTCTTGCGCTTCATCTCGTAGTCGAAACGCGAGAAGTCGCCCTTGGGCTCGGCCTCACGGGAGATTTCGAAGCCGTCGGGGTTGACGATCGGCACGATGATGTTGCGGGTCCGGCCGACCAGGCCGCGGAGTTCGGCGTTGGTGCCGGTGTAGCCCTTGACCAGTTCGTGGGCCCATTCCATGGCGTGTTCGCCGGCAGGCCACTCCCGGGCGTGGTGCACGCCCATGGTGAAGTTGACGGGTTTGCCGTCGGCGATGTTCTTGACGTCGGTCGCGATCTCGAGGGCGACGACGTCGCGGCCTTCCCAGGTCGGCTGCGGCAGCGTGAACGCCGTGACGAGCTTGGGGTTCTTGCGGGCCAGTTCCTTGACCTCGAACTGGTAGTCGTAGAGGTGCCGGTAGCTCGTGCGCCCGGACGGCAAGGCCGAGGCCTGCGTCTTGGCGTCGTACTCGCTGTCGGCCTTGGCGTTCCGGATCGACTTGCCCGAAAGATCCGGCTCGATCACCTTCGACTTGAAGCCGTTGTCGGCCAGCGTCTTGCGGTCGGTGTCGTTGGCGAGGACGACCTCGACGCCGGTGGCGTCGGCCTTCTCGGTGACGTCCAGCCCGAGCCGGAGGAGCTTGTCCTTGTCCTGCTTGGCAGGCGTCTCGACCCGGACCAGTTCGGCGCGCTGCGGCGCGGGCGCGGCCCCGGTCGGCGTGAGGGCGAGGAAGTCGACGCCCAGCAGCGCGTCGCGGGTCTGCCCGGCGTACCGGCAGGTCTGCACGACCAGCTTCTGGTCCTTCTTCACGAAACCTTCGGCGAGCTCGTGGCTGCGCAACGCGGCCGACGCGGCGACCACGGCGCCGGTCGCCTTGTCGAAGACCGCGAGGTCCCAGTCGCCCTCACCGCCGCCACGAGGCGCGATCCGCGCCTGTAGCAGACCGTCTACTGTGGACGTGAACTCGCGACGATCGGTGCCGGAGGCACCGGGCTTCTGCAGCGCGGCGAAACAGGAACGCGGCACGGCCTGGTTGGCCCGCACCACGTTGTCCGCGGCCCCTGCCGTCGTGGCCGACGGAAGTGCCACGAAGGTGCCGGCGAGCACCAGGGTCGCCGCCGTCCATCCCGCTCTTCGCCGGTTTGGTGAATACCCCACAGACTGACCTCCTTGGACAGTCCGGTGACCGGGTGAGGTCACCGGTAGCGAGACCCTAGACCCGGGACCCCGTCCGAGGGACCCGCCACAAGTCGTCTGCACCCCTTTCGGCCCAACGATCTCACCGACCGTGCCGGAACGATCACCGGGACTCCTGTCGATTCCGACAGGAAAGCCTAAGAAAACCTTCAGGTTGGATGGTTACCGTTCAACCATGACGACGCCCCAGGTCACCGCCCGGTCACCGCTGGCACTGCTGGCCGCCGTGGTCTCGGTCGCCGGCGGAGCGCTGCTGATCCTGCTGCTGCAGGTCCTCCCCGCCACCAGCGACATCAGCCCGATCCGCCGCACCATCAGCGAATACGCGCTGAGCGAGCACAAGTGGATCTTCGACATCGCGGTGCTGCTGGTCGCGCTCGGCTCGGCGATCGGCTTCGGCGCGCTGATCCGCCGCAAGCACCTTCCCGCCCTGTCCGCGGCCTCGGTGTTCTGCGCGCTCTGGACGGTGAGCCTGGTCGTGATCGTGGCGTTCCCCAAGAACAACTGGGCGATCGGGCCGAGCACCGGCGGGACGGTGCACCGGATCGCGAGCGTGGTGGCCTTCGTCGCCCTTCCGCTGGCCGTGTGGTTCGCCGCGAAAGCCGTCTTCGCCTCCTCGCCCGCGCGGCGTGCGGTGACGCGGGTGCTCGCGGTGGCCGCGCTGGCCTGGTTCGGGGTGATCCTCGGGGCGATCGTGGTCTCGATGAACGGCGGCGAGCCGTGGTGGCGGGCGATCCCGCTGGGGCTGGTCGAACGCGCGATGGCACTGACCGGGCTGATCGCGCTGGCGTCGCTGCTCATCCCCGCCCGCGTGGTCACCGCACCGGTGACGGAGCAGGCCGAAGCGCTGGAGACGGCGTCCTGAAGATTCCTCCCGCCGTCATGTCCATTTGACGGTCTCCCGCTCGTAGTGGTGTCGTGCGGCAAGCAGGCCGCGCGGAAAACAGAACGGGAGTACCACCGTGAAGTACATGCTGCTGATCCAGGCCGCGGCCGGCGACGTCGAGCCCCAGTGCACCGTCGAGGACTGGATGGCCTACGACAAGCAGGTCAAGGACGCCGGGATCTGGTCCGCCGGGGAGTCGCTCGCCGACCTCGTCACCGCGACGACGGTGCAGGTCGATCGCGACGGGAAGCGGACGGTGACCGACGGGCCGTACGCCGAGACCCGCGAGGTACTCGGCGGCTTCTACGTCATCGACGTGCCGGACCTCGACACCGCGCTTGACTGGGCGACCCGGTGCCCCGGCGCGCGGGACGGATCCGTCGTGATCCGCCCGGTCGCCGACTTCAGCGTCTGACCATGGACGAGCGGGGGCCCGGGATGGGGTCGGTGGAGGCGGTGTTCCGCGAAGAACGGGGAAGGCTACTGGCCGCGCTCGTGCGCCGCTTCGGCGATCTGGACCTGGCCGAAGAGGTCACTTCCGAGGCGATCGAAGCGGCGCTGGAGCGCTGGCCGGTGGACGGTGTCCCGCCGCGGCCGGGTGCGTGGCTGATGACCACCGCGCGACGCAAGGCGGTCGACCGGCTGCGCCGGGACCAGGCCTACGCCGCCAAACTCGCGGTCCTGCAGGTGGAGGCGGAGCGGGCCGGTCCCGCTCCCGCGGCGGACGACGGCGACAGCCTGCCGGACGAGCGGCTGAGGCTGTTCTTCACCTGCGCCCATCCCGCCCTGCCCGTCGAGGACCGGGGTGCGCTGACCCTGCGCTTTCTCGCCGGGCTGACCACGCCGGAGGTGGCGCGGGCCTTCCTCGTCCCGGTGCCGACGATGGCGAAGCGGATCGTGCGGGCGAAGAAGAAGATCCACGAGGCCCGCATCCCGTTCCGTGTTCCCGGCGCGGACGAACTACCGGAGCGGCTGCCGGGTGTGCTGCAGGCGGTGTACTCGATCTTCACCGAGGGGTACGCGGCCAGTTCGGGAGCGAGTCTCCAACGGGCCGACCTCGCCGAGGAGGCGATCCGGCTCGGCCGCATCCTGCGCGGGCTGATGCCCGCCGATCAGGAGGTGGCGGGGCTGCTCGCGCTGATGCTGCTCGTCCACGCCCGGCGGGACGCCCGGACCGGGCCGGACGGCGAACCGGTCCTCCTGGCGGACCAGGACCGGAGCCGGTGGAACCGGGACCTGATCGAAGAGGGCGGTGACCTGGTGGTCGCCTCACTGACCGGTGGCCCGCCAGGACCGTACGGGGTGCAGGCCGCGATCGCGGCCCTGCACGACGAGGCGGCCGATGTCGAAACCACCGACTGGCCGCAGATCGTGGCGCTCTACGACGTCCTGATGACCTTGGCACCGTCCCCTGTCGTCGCGCTCAACCGCGCCGTGGCCGTCGCCCTTCGCGACGGCCCGGCCGCGGGACTCGCGCTGCTCGACGAACTGACCGGCGAACCGCTGCTCCGCGGCTACCCTCCCTTCGCCGTCGCCCGGGCCGGCCTGCTGCAGCGGCTGGGCCGCCACGACGCGGCGGCCACGGCCTACCGCGAAGCGATCGAGCTCGCCCCGACAGAACCCGAACGCGAGCACCTGCGGCGAAGCCTGGCCGCGCTCGAATACCCGACGGAGACAGCACGATGACCGCCGAACACCTCGCCCGCGTCGCCCGCGGCTGGGACGAAGCCGCCGACGGATACGAGGCCTACTACGTCCCCCGGTTCGCGCCGTGGGTCGCCGCCGCGGTGCGGGCCCTCCCCGCGGAGCTGCCCGGCGGCCCCGTTCTCGTTCCCTGCTGCGGGACCTTCCCGGAACTCGACGTGCTCACCGGGCATCTGCCCGGCCGCGAGATCGTCGGCATCGATCTGTCCGCGGGCATGGCCGCCCGAGCGCGGACGCGGGCCGCGGGCAACTCACTCGTACACGTTGCCGAGGGCGATGCCTCGGAACTCGAACCGGCCTCCGCCGCCGCGGTCGTCTCGGTCTTCGGACTCCAGCAACTGCCCGAACCCGACGCCGCGCTCCGATCCTGGACCGGCGCGCTTCGCCCCGGCGGAGTGCTTTCGGTCGTCTACTGGCCGCACAGCACCGAACCGGGAGGGCCGTTCACCGTGCTGTCGGACGTCCTCCGGGAACGCGTCCCGGCAGGCGACCGCTCCTGGGAAGAACGGCTCCTGCCCGCTTTGAAGGGCGCCGTGCTCGAACTGGATGAGCCGTTGGCGTTCCCGATGGTCCATCCCGACGCGGACGCGTTCTTCACCGCGCACACCCGCTCCGGGCCGATGCGGCCGCTGGCGAACGTGCGCGGTGAAGAGTTCATCGCCGAACTGCGCGAGGAATTCCTGCGAAGGTCCCCGGCAGGGGAATGGCCGCACCGTCCGACTGCCCGGCATATCGTCGCGCGGGCGGCAGGCCAGGCCTGACCTCGTCCGCGTCTTCGGTGTCCTTGCGCAAGCGTGCGGTGCAGACCGAAAGGTGCACCACATTGGCGCGTTTGTGATGGCGGTACACGTGGACGTCGGAGGCGAAGCACGCCGCCGCGAGCAAAGCCCGTCGCTGCTCGATGCGCTCGTAGCCGACTCCTGCCGGGCAGAACACCGTGACCTCGACTTCGTCACCGCGCGGTTTCGTCCACAGGATCACCGGCAGCTTGCCGTCGAGGGTGCACACCCGGGCACGGGCGAAGCCGGTCCGCAGCCGGTGCTGCACGACGACCGAGCGGAGCCGGTCACGGAGGAATCGCCGCGCCGAGCGCCAGTAGAACAGCCAGTTCGCGACGCCGAACAGCACGACCGCGCCCCAGATCGGGCCGACCGCCTGGAAAAGGGCGAACAACGCGTACGGGAGGACGAGGAGCACGCCGATCTCGTAACGCCAGTGATAGAGCGCGGTGAGCGGGTTCGGCCTCCTGACCACCGTGATCTCCCTGGCCAGCTCGGCGATCGCCTGGGGTTCCTGCCAACGGCTCATGACCTTCCTCCTGTCCGTCCGGCGGTTTGCTCGGCGGCCACGGCCGCCGCGGGAATGGAGCGGACGACACCGGCACCGGCGCAGTCCGGGCAAACGGCGTCCTCGTAGGGCCACCACCCCGTGCCCCCGCAGGGTTCGCACGCGTGGACGGTGTCCCAGCGGGGGTCGCGGTAGACGCGGCGCCTGCTGTCCGGCACCCGGGACACCTGCCAGCCGCGAGCGGCCGCGCGAGTGTCTTCGTCGGTCGCGAAGAGCCATTCGTGGAAACGTTCGAGAAGTCGGTCGAACCAGGATCGGGGCGCTGCCGTGTGGTTCTCGTGGTGGGACATGAGGTTCACCCCCGATGCAGCCAAGCGCGAACTAGGGTCGGCCCACACGACGCCTACTCCGGCATTCGTGTGGCCCACAGGCGACACGAACGGGTTCGGATGCGCAGCGTCACATTCAGATGGCTGTCAGCATCCGCTCTCCGGTCGCGCCCGGGTGGTACCGGCCCTGGCCGTCAGGTGCGATCACGTACCCCAAGACCAGGCAGAACAGGCCCTTTCACGGTTTCCGCATCTTGTGACAAGACGTTGACCGATGCGCCAGCACGGTCCGATCAGCTTGCTGTACTCTCGCCGTTGTGTGCACGTTCAGTCACCGCCCCTACATGCCTACCGAAGGTAGGTAAGTCCGTGTCTAGTGCCTACATGAAGCCTACATCGGCCGGAGGCGAGCCGGTAAGCCCTGATGCGGAAACCGTTACCGCGTCGGGTGTCGGACGCGAGCTGCGGCGGCTGCGCAAAGCCGCGGGGGAAACGCAGGCGGAGACCGCCAGGATCATCGGCGTCACCAGGGCGAACCTGACCCAGTGGGAGACCGGCAAATACCTGCCGTCGGCGCACAACGCCCGCCAGCTCGACGACCACTTCCGCGCCGCGAACACACTGTTCACGCTGGTGGAGACGGCCCGTTCACCCCACGAACACACCCCACCCGTCCTCGGCGACGCCGGCGTCGTCGACACCTCGCGTTCCCTGCTGCAGGTCTTCCATACCGTCGGCGCGAAGCTCGCCGAGCACCTGATCCGCGACGACGACGGCAAGCCGCTGGGCTGGCGGCACAACCTGCAGAAGAACACCGGGCCGAAGGCCCTCAGCACCGCGTACGGGATCAACACGATGCTGGTGGTAGGCGATCCCTACATCGACCTACATACGCTCGCCGAAGATCTCTACCGGCTGCAATCGGAGCAAGGCTGGCGTGGCCGCGCGGGCGGCAAGCGGCCGGAGACCACCGCGTCGGTGGTGGACGCGCTGTTCCGCACGAGCACGATGTCCGCCGACGAAGGGCTGGACCAGCTCGAGGGGTCGCTCGACCCGTACAGCCGGACCCGCCCGTACCTGTTGTCCGCCGTGCTGCACACGGCGGTCCGGCTGCGGCCGGACGCCCCGCTGACCGACCGGCTGATCGACGCCCTCCTGGCGGCCCGGCTCGACTTCGACGGCGCACGCCTGTGGCCCGAGAAGAACGAGGCCGGGCTCGTCGCCCCGGAGGCGTCGGTGGTGCACACCGCGCGGTCGGTCGTCGCGCTGCGGGACGTCCTGTGCAGCCGTGAAGATCGCAACGACGTCCGTGAGGCCGCCGACGAAGCCACACAATGGCTCATCGACCGCTCTCATTCGGACGATGGCGTGGCCGAGGATCTCGAAAGGCCTCGCCCCGACGGGGAAGGAACCACCCGGATCATCATCCGGCACTTCACCGCAGCCTGGGTCGTCCAAGCGCTCGCCACCGCCCCCTTCCTTCCACTCCCCCGGCTCAACCGGGCGCTCGGAACCCTTTGGGAGCGCTACGACGCCGATCAAGGGCTCTGGGCTTGGGGAAGCGGCGACCTACCCATCTGGCAGACCTTGGACGCAGTCACCGCGCTCCGCGCGGCCGCATTCGCCGCCGCGGCGCCCCCGCTCAGCCCTCCAGGAACGACTACATGATCGACACCCCGCCATCGACACTCACCGCCGTCCGGGCAGACGCGCACGCGTTCCTCGATGAGGTCACCGGCACGCGACCCCGCCACGGCGACGCGGACCTGGCCTGGCTGCGCACGGTCGCGCACCGGGTCCAGGACGCTCCCGAAAGCTTCCTCTCCTGGCTCGAAGAAATCCTCGGTGACGAAGAAAACGTCCGCACCGCGGCGAAGCGTTCCTACTGGCATCCCAACGGATTCGCCAAAATGGTGCTCCACGCCTCCGCCGATTTCCGGATCCGGCTCCACGTCTGGCCGGAATCCGCGGAACCGTCCCGCGGCGAGTCCAATCCACACAGCCACCGGTGGGAATTCGCCTCGACGATCGTCGCGGGCGAAGGTCTGCACATGGTCGAATTCCGCGAAACGACCGAAGGCGGGATGGCGTACGACCGCTACCGCTACGGCGCCGATCCGGCGAATCCGGCCGCCTTGCGCGCGGACGGCGGAGCCCGGCTCGAAGTGGAGAAGACCCCGCGGGTCCGGCGTGGCGACGTCTACTCGTGCGACACCGCCATCGTGCACACCGTCCGCCCGATCGCGGCGGGATTGACCGCCACCGTGGTGATCCAGGGCCCGCATCGCACCGGCACCACCGTCGTGTACTGCGAGCCCGGCCAGACCGACGACCAGCCCAACGGCGAACTGACCGAGGCCGATTTCCGGGTCCTGGTCGGCGCCGTCGCGAAAGCGGTGGCGTCGTGCCGTTGACCTGGCCCGCCCCGCGCCGCGGGATCCTGACCGACCGGGCCATCAAACGCGCGCACCGGAACGGGGAACTGACGATCACCCCGTTCGAGCCCGGTCTCGTCCGCCCCGCCGCGATCAGCCTGCGGCTCGGACGTAAGGCGTTCGCGCTGGAATCGACCGGCACCGTCGACATCGCCGACCGGAGCACGTATCCGGACCTCCGCCCGAAGGAACTCGACGCCGAAGGCAGGCTGTCCGTCGAGCCCGGCGAAGTCGTTCTCGCGCCGACACTGGAAAAGATCGGGCTTTCGGAGAAACTCGCCGGTCTCGTCGACGGCACGAGCGACTACGCGCGGCTCGGCATCAGCGTCGTCCTGTGCGGTCAGGTCAGCCCCGGTTTCGGCAGTGAGACAGGGGCCGTGTTGACTCTCGAGATCGTGAATCACCTGCGGCATCCGGTGCTCCTGCACCCCGGAACACGGATCTGCAACCTGATGCTGTTCGCCTCCACCGGCAGCGAGCAGCCCTACGGCACGATGCCGAACAACTATTCCAGCGACCACAACGTGGCCCCGTCCCGATTGGCGGATCATGTCGGGCGTAACTGAAATCTCGCCGGTCGGCGACGACGTCCGCCTCGGGGACCTCGGCGAGCACGCGATCCTCGAGCACATCCTGCGGCCGCGCTACGGCGGTGTCCGCGGATTCGGTGACGACTGCGCCGTTCTCGACGCCCCGGAAGGGCTTCGCGGCGAACTGGTCGCCACCACCGACAGCTGCCCCACTCCGCTGGTCACCATCCTCGGGGAAACGGATCCGTATCACGCCGGCTGGCTGCTGGCGACGATCAATCTGTCCGATCTGGCGGCGGCGGGCGCCACCCCCCTCGGCCTGGTCGTCAACTACACCCTGCCGAAGACGACCACCGCGGGCGAGTTCCGGCGGCTTCTCGACGGCGTCGACGACTGCACCGAGGCACACGGGACCAAGGTCGTCGGCGGCGATCTCCGGGACGGTCCGGTGCGGCAGCTCACCGCGACGGCGATCGGCCGGTGCGTCCCCGGCGGACGGCTCGGGCGCGCGGGCGCCGAAGCCGGTGACCGCCTGCTGCTGGTCGGTTCACCCGGCTATCTGTGGGCGTACGCGTTGCTCGCCGAAAAGCAGGCACGCCTTCCCGAGTCTCTCGTCGCGGACATCCGCGAACGCGCCTGCCGCCCGACGGCACAGGTGGCCGCCGGCAGGGCGCTCGCCACGGCCGGACTGGCACGCGCCGCGATGGACGTCTCCGACGGCCTCTTCCCGACCGTGCGGACCCTTTGCGGCGCCAACGGTCTCGGCGCGCGCATCACGACGGACGTCCAGCTGGACGACGCGCCCGCCGACGTCTGCGAGCAGTCGGGACTCGGCCGGTTCGAACTCGCGCAGGCCTGGGGCGACTGGACGCTCGTGGTCGCCGTGCGGCCACAGGATGTCGCGCTCGCCAAGAAGACCCTTGCCGGGGAAGGCGTCACGGCGCAGGAGATCGGGACCCTCGTTCCCCGCGAGAAAGGCATTTCGCTGGACGACGGCGAACGTTGGGACGGAATCGCGCAGGAGCGGTTCTCGCCCAGTTCGTGGCACGGTGGCGAACTGCCGAAGCTGATCACCGAGGTTCTCGGCAGGCGGGCGAGCTGACCTCCAGTTGGTCGTGAGTGGCGATTCGGGTTCTAACCCGAATCGCCACTCACGACCAACCCGACCCACACGTTCCGGACCCCCTGCTGTGGGGACCGAACGACGGCGCCACAACGAAGCCTGCTGCGGCGTCATCAGCGGGAGCGGCGTCTCGCCCGTCGTCCGCCGCGAGCGGAAGTGCAGGTCGACGCACTGGACGTCGGGGCGATCAGGCGGCCGGGAGTATCCGTTCGGGCCCCGAGGTCACCCGCCGTGATTACGATCACAGCGAAACTCCTGGCCGTGCATCTCTACAAACCGACCGCTCAGTACGGCAGACTCGACGTCACTTCCACTCGACGACGAGGAGTCACCCGTGACCGAACACCCCTCCCGTGTAGCGATCGTCACCGGCGCCGGCCGCGGCATCGGCGCCGCCGTGGCCAAGCGGCTCGCTTCCGACGGGTTCGCCGTCGGCCTGCTGGACCTCGACGAGGCGGGTGTCAAGCAGGGGGCCGAAGCGATCGTCGCCGAGGGCGGCAAGGCCGTCGGTGTCGCGCTGGACGTCAACGACGCCGCACAGGTCGAAGCCGCGGTGACCCGGGTGGCCGAGGAGCTCGGCGCCCCGACCGTGCTGATCAACAACGCCGGCATCACCCGCGACAACCTGCTCTTCAAGATGACCGAACAGGACTGGGACTCGGTGCTGGGCGTGCACCTGAAGGGCTCGTTCCTGATGACCCGCGAGGTGCAGAAGTACCAGACGCAGGAGAAATGGGGCCGCATCGTCAACCTGTCCAGCACCTCGGCGCTGGGCAACCGCGGCCAGGTCAACTACTCCGCCGCCAAGGCGGGCATGCAGGGCTTCACGAAGACCCTCGCGATCGAACTGGGCAAGTTCAACGTCACCGCGAACGCCATCGCCCCCGGTTTCATCGCCACCGACATGACCGCGGCGACCGCCGAGCGGATCGGCATGTCCTTCGAGGACTTCAAGGCGGCGGCCGCGTCGCAGATCCCGGTGCAGCGCGTCGGCACCCCCGACGACATCGCCAACCTCGCGTCGTTCCTGGTGAGCGATGGCGCGGGATTCATCTCCGGCCAGGTCATCTACGTCGCCGGCGGACCGAAGGACTGAGCCATGCGCGAATTCGCCTCACTGCAGGAGTTCGAAAACGCCGTCGGCGAGCACTTCGGCTACAGCGACTGGCTGACACTCACCCAGGACCGGGTGAACCTGTTCGCCGACGCCACCGACGACCACCAGTGGATCCACGTCGACGTCGAGAAGGCGGCCGAAGGACCGTTCGGCGGCCCGATCGCCCACGGTTTCCTGACGCTTTCGCTCATTTCGGGTTTCGTCGGGAAGCTCTACCGGGTCAACGGGCTCAAGATGGGCATCAACTACGGACTGAACAAGGTCCGGTTCCCCCAGCCGGTCAAGGTGGGCGCGAAGATCCGGGCGGGCGCCGAACTGGTCGAGGTCACCGACGTCTCCGGTGGCAAGCAGGCCGTCGTCCGGTGGACGATCGAGATCGACGGCGAGCCCAAACCGGCGTGCGTCGCGGAGATGGTCGTCCGGCTGATCGCCTGAGAAGGTGACCTCCGGCACCTCGCCGGACCACCCCTACCAGACATACCGACTGGTCGGTACTGTCACCGGAAAGCGAGATGCTGGAGGCACCATGAACCAGTCCGACCTGCCAGGCCTCGACCTGGCCATGCTCAAGGCGCACCTGGACGAGCACCGGCCCGGGCTCGTCCGTGGCGACCTGAGCGGCCAGGTCGTGGCGGGGGGCCGGTCCAACCTCACCTACATCGTGGGCGACGGCCGGTCCCGCTGGGTGGTCCGCCGCCCGCCGCTGGGGCACGTCCTGCCGACCGCGCACGACATGGGCCGCGAGTTCCGGGTGATCTCGGGCCTGCACGGCACGGCCGTCCCGGTACCGGAAACCGTGCTGCTGTGCGAGGACACCGACGTCATCGGCGCGCGGTTCTACGTGATGGAGTTCGTGGAGGGCACGCCTTTCCGCTCCGACACCGAACTGGCCGCGCTGGGCCCCGCCAGGACGAAGGCGATCGCGGACGAACTGGTCGACACCCTCGTCGAGTTGCACGCCGTCGATCCGGAGGCGGTGGGGCTCGGCGATTTCGGCCGCCCGGAAGGTTTCCTCGAACGCCAGTTGCGACGCTGGAAGAAACAGCTCGACGGCAACCGCAGCCGCGATCTCCCCGGCGTCGACGAACTGCACGATCGGCTGGCGGGTTCGGTGCCGGTTTCCGGCAAGCCGTCGATCGTCCACGGGGATTACCGGCTGGACAACGTGCTGGTGAACGACGACGACCGGATCACCGCGGTGCTGGACTGGGAGATGTCCACCCTCGGTGACCCACTGACCGACCTCGCGCTACTGGTGGCCTACGCCGAACGCGACAAGGTGTCCTTGCAGTTCGTGTCGAACGCCAGTTCCGCGCCGGGCTACCCGAGCAACGACGAGGTCATCGCGCGCTACGCCGAACGTTCGGGCCGCGACGTCTCGCGGCTCAACTGGTACGTGGGCTTCGCGTTCTTCAAACTCGCCGTGATCCTGGAAGGCATCCACCTCCGTTACAGCAAGGGCCAGACCGTCGGTGCCGGATTCGACGGCATCGGCGCGGGCGTCGTCCCGTTGATCGCGCACGGCAATGAGACTCTCAAGGAAGAGGGATAGAGATGGACTTCGCCTTCGACGCGAAAACCGAGGAACTGCGGGGAAAGCTCCTCGAGTTCATGGATTCGCACATCTACCCGGCCGAGGCCGTCTTCGAGACTCAGCTGGCCGACCGCGACAGCGAATGGTCGCAGCCGCCGATCGTCGAAGAACTGAAAGCCGAGGCCCGCAAGCGCGGACTCTGGAACTTCTTCCTCCCCGGTGACCACGGCGCGGGGCTGACCAACCTCCAGTACGCGCCGCTGGCCGAGATCACCGGCCGCAGCATCCGGCTCGCGCCGACCGCGCTGAACTGCGCGGCGCCGGACACCGGGAACATGGAAGTCCTCACCATGTTCGGCACCGAGCAGCAGAAGAAGCAGTGGCTCCAGCCGTTGCTGGACGGCGAGATCCGGTCCGCGTTCGCGATGACCGAGCCAGACGTCGCGTCCTCCGACGCGCGCAACATCGCCACCGGCATCCGGCGCGACGGCGACGAGTACGTCATCAACGGCCGCAAGTGGTACATCTCCGGCGCGATGAACCCGAACTGCAGGATCTTCATCGTGATGGGCAAGACCGATCCGGACGCACCCGCACACAAGCAGCAGAGCATGATCCTGGTCCCCCGCGACACCCCCGGCATGACCGTGAAACGCGGTATGCACGTCTTCGGCTACACCGACGGCGATCACGGCGGGCACGCCGAAGTGGTCTTCGAGGACGTCCGCGTGCCCGCGGAGAACCTCATCGCCGGCGAGGGTGACGGGTTCGCCGTCGCGCAGGCCCGCCTCGGCCCGGGGCGGATCCACCACTGCATGCGCGCCATCGGCATGGCCGAACGCGCGCTGGAACTGATGTGCCGCCGGGCGCTTTCGCGCGAGGCCTTCGGCAAGCCGATCGCCGAACAGGGCGTGGTGCAGGACTGGATCGCCGAGGCGCGGGTCAAGATCGAGCAGCAGCGGCTGCTGGTGCTCAAGACCGCGTGGCTGATGGACACGGTCGGCAACCAGGGCGCGCACACCGAGATCCAGGCGATCAAGATCTCCACGCCCATCACCGTCGAGTGGATCCTCGACAAGGCCGTGCAGTTGTTCGGCGCGGGCGGGGTCAGCCAGGACTTCCCGGTCGCCGAGATGTGGGCGCAGGTGCGGACGCTGCGGCTCGCCGACGGCCCGGACGAGGTGCACAAGCGCTCGCTGGCGCACCGTGAACTGAAGAAGTACCGCACGGAGGCCAAGAAGTGACTACACCACAGGATCTCAAGCAGCGCGTGGCCGACCTGCTGGCCGCGTATCCGCCGGAAAGCACGCCGCGTCAGGACTTCCTCGACGCGCGGTTCGACGCCGGGCTGGCGTGGATCCATTTCCCCGAAGGCCTCGGCGGCCTGAACGCGCCTCGTTCCCTGCAGTCCCTTGTGGACAAGGAACTCGCCGCGGCGGGTGCCCCGGACAACGACAAACGGCGGATCGGGATCGGTCTCGGCATGGCCGCGCCGACCATTCTCGCCTTCGGCACCCCGGAACAGCATCAGCGCTTCCTGCGTCCACTGTGGACCGAACGCGAGGTGTGGTGCCAGCTGTTCAGCGAGCCGGGCGCCGGATCCGACCTCGCCGCGCTGGGCACCCGCGCGGTGCGCGACGGCGACGACTGGGTGGTCACCGGGCAGAAGGTGTGGACATCGGGCGCGCACAAGTCGCAGTGGGCCATCCTGGTCACCCGTACCGATCCCGACGTGCCGAAGCACCGCGGCATGACGTACTTCGTCTGCGACATGACCGCGCCGGGCGTGGAGGTCCGGCCGCTGCGCCAGATCACCGGCGAGGCCGAGTTCAACGAGGTCTTCCTCAGCGAGGTCCGCATCCCCGACGCGCATCGCCTCGGCGCGGTGGGCGAGGGCTGGAAGGTCGCGCAGACCACGCTGATGAACGAACGGGTCGCGATCGGCGGGACCGAGTTCCCGCGTGACGGCGGCATGGTCGGCGTCGTCACGGAAATCTGGCGGGAACGCCCGGAACTGCGCACCTCCGAACTGCACGACAGGCTGCTGAAGCTGTGGGTGGAGGGCGAGAGTCTGCGCCTGGTGAGTTCGCGGCTGCGGCAGCAACTCGCCGTCGGAGCGCCCGGCCCGGAGGGTTCTGCGGTCAAGGTCGCGTTCTCCGAGCTGAACCAGGCCGCGTCCGGGCTGGAGATCGAACTGCTCGGCGACGAAGGCCTGCGCTACGACGACTGGACGATGCGGCGTCCCGACGGCGTGAACTTCCTCGGCCGCGAAGCCGGTTACCGCTATCTGCGCGCGAAGGGGAACTCGATCGAGGGCGGCACCTCGGAGGTCCTGCGCAACATCATCGCCGAACGCGTGCTGGGACTGCCGTCCGAGCCGCGGATCGACAAGGACGTCGCCTGGAAGGACCTGCCCCGATGAGCGACCTGTTGTATTCCGAGGTCGAAGAGGACCTTCGCGCCAGCGTCCGGGATTTGTTCTCCGACCGCGCGGAACCGGCGGCCCTGATCGCCAGGACCGAGTCGGCGGAACCGTACGACCTGAAGTTGTGGCGCACGCTCGCCGCCGACCTCGGCGCGGCGGGCCTCGCCGTCCCGGAGGCACTGGGCGGGCACGGCGCTTCGGCGCGGGAAGTCGCCGTCGTGATGGAGGAACTCGGGCGCAGCGTCGCCCCCGTCCCCTATCTCGGCAGTGCCGTCCTGGCGACGTCGGCCCTGCTGGCGACCGACACGTCGCAGGCGGAAGTGGCGGAACGGCTCGGGAAACTGGCCGCGGGCACGCTCATCGGCGCGCTGGCCGTTCCGCTGTCGACGGCGCCCGGCGCCGGGTTCCCCTCGACGGTCACCGCGGCCGCCGACGGCACGCTCAGCGGTCAGGTCCGGAGCGTCGCCGACGCTTCGGTGGCCGAGCTGATCGTCGTCCCGGCTGTGGGGCCCGACGGTCCCGGCCTGTACACGGTCGACGTGGCGTCGGCGGGAGTGACGGTCACCGAGGCCATTTCCCTGGACCTCACCCGGCGCATTGCCGACGTCACCTTCGAGAACGTGACCGCGAAGCGCGTCGCCGCCTCTTCGGCCGCGGTGTCCGCTTTCGACACCGCACTCGTGACGGCGGCGGGGCTGCTCGCCTCGGAACAACTCGGGATCGCCGAATGGGCGTTGACCGAAACGGTGCGCTATCTCAAGGAGCGTTACCAGTTCGGCCGTCAGGTCGGTTCGTTCCAGTCGCTGAAGCACCGGCTGGCGAATCTGTACACGGATCTGGTCAACGCCAGGGCGACCGCGCGGTACGCCGCCGACTGCCTGGCTTCCGGTGAGGACATCGCGATCGCCGTCGCGGTGGCGCAGGCCCGCAACTCCCCCATCGCCGTGCACGCCACCGAAGAGGCGATCCAGCTGCACGGCGGGATCGGCATGACCTGGGAGCACCCCGCGCACCTGTACCTGAAGCGCGCGAAGAGCGACGAGATCGCTTTGGGCACTCCTGGGCGGCATCGCGCGGCCCTCGCGCCGCTGATCGACCTGCCCGCCTGATCTCCCCCGGCGGGGTCCGCCCGGAAAGTGTCGGACCCCGCCGGTAAAACCCTGTTCGAACATCAGAGCGAACAGGGAGTCATCATGAAACTGCTCGTGGCCACCTCGAAGACCCAGGGCGCGCGAGAGAACGACTTCGACCACTGCGTCGAGGGCGAGCTGGTCTGGATCGCCCCGTGCTGCGACGACGGCAAAGACTCGGCGGATTCCGAATGCGGCTGCGGACGGTCCTTCGACGGGCTGAACTCGCATCTCGGGACGACGACGGCACTCGTCGCGGAGCTGCCCGGCTTCACCTATTCCGACTACGCCGAAGCGATACGGTCGAGCCTGGCCACACAGGGCTGGCCACCCGAAGCCGCCGACGACGTGGCGACGGGGTTACTCGCCTTCACCTCCGGATGGGAGGTGGGAACGGTGCTCGAACGCCGCTGCGAATGGTTCGCCGAACGGCTCGTGCCCGCGCCGCCGGGCTGAGCGCTACTCCGGTCGCAGCGCGGCCAGCAGGAGATCGGCGAAATGGTCACCGATCTGGCGGGCCGAGAGCGCGCCGCCACGCCGGTACCACGAACCGAGGTGGTGCACCGAGCCGAAGAAGAAGTCGACGATCACGTCGGCCGGTTTGTCCGCGCGGAATTCGCCGGACTCCTGGCCCTCCTCGACCAGCGTGCGGAACCGTTCGTGGTACTTGCGGCGTTCCGCGCGGACCGCCTTCTGCTTCTCCACGCTGAGCTGGTGCATGGACTGCATGAAGATCGTGTTGTCGTCGAGGTTGTCGATCGTGCTGACGACGACGTCGGAGCCCGCGGAACGCAACCGCTCCCGCAGCGGCGCCTCACTCGAGGCCACCTTTTCCAGTTGCTCGGTCTGCGCGCGCAGCACCCGGGCGTAGATCTCGTAAAGGAGGTCGTCCTTGGAGCCGAAGTAGTGGTACATCGCGCCCTTGGTGACCCCGGCCGCCTCGACGATCTCCTGCACGGAGGTCCGGTCGAACCCCTTCTTGGCGAAGAGCTTCGTGGCGTGCGACAGCAGTCGGCGCGGCACGGCGGCCTGGTCTTCGCCGCCCGCCTCGGCCTTCCGGGTGGTCGCTCGTGTCATGGCCGGCTCCTTCTCGTGCGGACACCAAGCATACCGGTCGGTTTGTCGAGGCACTGGGAACGGGGACCCCGAGTCCCTCGAACCTTTCCCGGCGGCCGGGCAGGCGCACCACTTGAGCCCCGGCAGCACCACCGGCCTCGACAACGGCGTGTGAAGCCTCCAGCCCTCCGATCAGCCGACGAAACTCGACCTTCACCCCTTCCCCAGTACATGAAGGCCACCTTCCTTGCGCCTGGCGCAAGGAAGGTGGCCTTCATGTACTTCAGCGGGCGAGGGCGCCGGAAAGTGCTGGGTCAGGATGGCCGCGAGTGGCACTTCGGGCTATTGACAGGTGAGTCAAAGGTGTCGTGTTCGGGCGCGGTGCCGGACCGTCCCTGTCACGACCGGTTCAGGAGGGGTGTGTGGAAATAGGGGCACTCAACGTCGCTATTTCCACACACCCCCCCACCGACGCCACCTTTGCCTTACCCCTCAATAGAACCCGGATCGCCACTCACGACCACCCCGACCGACCCGGACACCACGACGAAGGCCTCAGTACGCGCCGCCGTGCTCGAAGAACCGCCGCGGATTGTCGACCAGCATCGTCGTTATGTCCCTTTCGGAGACTCCCCGCTCCCGCAAGGCGGGCAGCACGTCACGGGTGATGTGGAGGAAATGCCAGTTGGGCGCCATCGCGGCGATCTTGTTCTGCTCGAACCAATCGATGAAGCAGGAGGCATCGTGGGAGAGCACCATGCTCCCGGCGTAACCGCGTTCGCACATCGCCGCGACCGTGGCGACACGGTCTTCGAACGGCAGCAACGGGTCGAGCCCGAAGCGGTCCATTCCCAGCAGCGATCCCTTGTCGGCGAGCCCGGTGAGGTAATCGAGGTCGGTGCTGTCTCCGCTGTGCCCGATGAGGACCCGGCTCAAGTCGACACCTTCGGTCTCGAAGACGGCCTGCTGTTCGAGGCCGCGCCGGGTCGGCGCGTGAGTGTGGGTCATGATCGGCGCGCCGGTCTCCCGGTGCGCCTTCGCGACCGCGCGCAGCACACGTTCGACGCCGGGGGTGACCCCCGGTTCGTCGGTCGCGCACTTGAGCAGCGCCGCCTTCACCCCGGTGTCGGCGATCCCGTCGACGATGTCACCGGTGAAGAGGCCGACCAGCGGATCCACGCCGTCGTCGAAGAGCAGACCGGGTCCGCGATGGTGGAGGTAGTGCGGGACGTCGTTGTAGGTGTACAGCCCGGTCGCGACGATGATCCGGAGTTCGGTTTCGGCCGCGACCCTGCGCACACGCGGAATGTAGCGGCCGAGCCCGATGACGGTCGGGTCGACGATGGTGTCGATCCCGGCGGCCTTCAGTTCGTCCAGCCGCCGGATGGCGTCTGCGACGTGTTCGTCTTCGCGGAAACCGTCGTGCCCGGGGTGGTTGGCCATGAATTCGGGACTGAGGACGAACAGGTGCTCGTGCATGAGCACCTTGCCCAGTTCGCCGGCGTCGACGGGACCGCGGGCCGTTTCGACCTGTGCCATGCCGCTCATCCCTTGGCCCGGAGTTCGCGGCGGAGGATCTTGCCGCTCGCCGTCTTCGGCAGTTCGTCGAGCACTTCGACCACGCGCGGATACTTGTACGCGGCGAGGCGTTCCTTGCAGTACGCGACGAGGTCCTGCGGGTCGGGCGTGCTTCCCGGGGCCGGGCTGACGTAGGCCTTCACGGTCTCGCCGCGGTATTCGTCCGGGATGCCGACGACGGCCGCTTCGCGCACGGCCGGATGCGTGTACAGGACGTCCTCGACCTCACGCGGCCAGACCTTGAAGCCGGAGGCGTTGATCATGTCCTTCTTGCGGTCGACGACGTAGACCCAGCCGCTCGGCTCCATGAAGCCGATGTCGCCGGTCAGGAGCCTGCCGCCGGGCAATGCGGCTTCGGTCGCTTCGGGCCGGTTCCAGTAGCCGGGGACCACCATCGGACCTTCGACGGCGATCTCACCCGCCGTCCCGAACGGCAGTTCTTCGCCGTCTTCGCCGAGGATGCGCACGATGGTCCCCGGCACGGGCAGGCCGATGGAGATCGTGCCGGACGCTTCGTCGATGGGCGCTTCGAGGCTGCTCGGGACGACGATGCAGCCCGCGGTCGTCTCGGTGAGCCCGTAGCCGTTGTGGATGTAGTGGCCGAACCGCTCACGGAACATGCCGACCACGGCGGGCGGCAGCGCGGCTCCGCCGGAGTACAGCAAACGGAACGATTCGAAGTGCTCCGGGCGGACGTCGGGCTGTGCCATCAGCGCCATGTACGCGGTGGACGGGCCGACCGTGTACACCGGCCGGTGCTCCAGGAAGGCGTCCAGTACGACACCGGGCTCGAACCGGTACGCGAGCGCGAGTGTGCCGCCGATGTCGATCGCGGAGGCGATCTCGCAGACCATGCCGGTGATGTGGAACAGCGGCGCCAGGCCGAACAGGGTGGCACCTTCGTCGAGGCCGCTGAACGCGCTGAGCACGGCCGCGTTCGCGCCGAGGTTGCCGTGGGTGTTCATCGCCCCCTTCGGTGTCCCGCTGGTGCCCGACGTGTAGCTGATCAGTGCGACGTCGTCCGGGCCGAGGCCGGGGTCCGGGGGCGGGTCCCCCGCCGCGGCCCGCGCCACCTTCAGCAGGTCGGCGGCGCCGGGAGTCGGCTCCCTCACGCTCTTGCCGAACACCCGCGGATCGTCGCGGCCTTGCAGGTCGAGTTCGCTGGTGGTCAGCGCGATGGTCACGCCGCTGCCGGGAACGAGCGGACCTATACGGCTGTTCCACCCGCTCTGCGAACAGACGACCGCGCGCACTCCGGCGTCTTCGAAGACGTGCCGGAGCTCCCGTTCCCGGTACATCGGGTTGACGGGGACGACGATTCCGCCCGCCTTCCAGGCACCGAGCAGCGCCACCACGAACTGCGGGACGTTCTGCAGGATCAGGGCGAGCCGGTCGCCCGGGGCGAAACCGGACGCGATCAGGTGACGCGCGATGCCGTCGGAAAGCTCGTCGACCTCGCGGTAGCTCATCCTGCCGTCGAAGTAGGCGATCGCGGTGACGTCCGGGAAGCGCTCGACCGTCCGCCGGAAGGACGCGGGAACCGTGGTCGGTTCCGTCGGTTCCACGTCCCTCATCCGGGGCTCGTAGGCGGCCAGCCACGGCTTCGCTTCGTATGAGCTCACGCAGGTTCCTCCCTGACAAGTCTCGACGAGCCTCTAAGCATCCGCTTAGTATGGCGATGACGCAAGGAGGTCGACGTGACCGATCAGCTCTCACCGTCCGAAGTGGACAGTTCGGATTCCGTCCGGTACGCCGTGGACGGCGCCGTCGCCACGATCACCTTCGACAAACCGGAGCGCGGCAACGCGATGGATCAGGCGATGCAGGTCCGCTACGGCGATCTGCTGGGCAAGGCGTCGGCCGATCGCGGAATCCGCGCCGTCGTCGTCACCGGCGCCGGGCGCTCCTTCTGTCCCGGCGCGGATTTGGGGCTGCTGGAGGGCATCTCGGCAGGCGGCGCGACCGCGCCGGAGCACGAAGGCTTCCGCAACGTCCTGGCCGCGGCGTATGCCGACGTGCCGGTGGTCGCGGCCATCAACGGCGGTTGCGCGGGGCTGGGCTTCGTGATCGCCTGCGCCACCGACGTCCGGTTCGCCGCCGCGGGCGCGAAGTTCACCACCGCCTTCGCCCGGCGCGGCCTCATCGCCGAATACGGGGTGGCGAAACTGCTGCCCGAACTCGTCGGCCGCGGCCGGGCACTCGACCTGCTGCTCTCCGGCCGGACCTTCACCGCCGAACAGGCGCACGAATACGGCCTGGTGCAGGAGATCGTGCCCGCGGAAGAACTCGCGGCGCGGGCGAAGGCATACGCGACCGAACTCGCGACCCACAGCGCGCCGCGCTCCATGGCACTCATGAAGCGGCAGGTCCTGCGGGAAGCCGATCTCTCGTTGGAAGACTCCGCCCGCGAGGCCACCGCCCTGATGCTGGAATCCTTCGGCCATCCGGAACTTCCCGAGGGCCTTGCCAGCTGGAACGAACGCCGCGCCCCCGACTTTCCGCCGTACAGAGGGGTTTAGGCCGCCCCAGCCTCACGGCCGGGGCGGCCCGAACCGAATCAGACGGTTTCGCGCGTGGTCACCTGTAGGGTCTCAGGATCGATGACATGTTGATCTTTAGTGACCTGCGGTTTTGCTCGTTGTCTCACCGCAGGGTCCTGAAGGACAGTCTCAAAGTCGTGGCATTTCTTGGGTCGCGGGCAGCGGTGGTTTAGCGGCTGCCGAGTTCTCCCTTGGTGAACCCGTGTTTGCGTGCCGTGAGCACAGTGGCGAGTGCAGGGACGAGCAGTGCGAGCGCGACCCAACTCAGCCAGGATGCATCCAATCCGCTGAGGACGAGGCCTCCGATGATGCCACTACCGGCGATTCCGACGTTCCATCCGGTGGTGAGGAGTGCTTGGGCGACATCGCCGGCGTCGCCTGCTGCTTCGGCGACTGCGGTCTGCAGCAGGGTGGAGGTGCCGCCGAACGCGAGCCCCCAGAGCGCTGCGCTGGCGTAGACGAGCGTAGGCACGCCGGAGAAGATGCCGAGCAGCAGCGTGCATGTCGCGAAGAGCACACACGCGAGGATCATGAGGAGGCGCAGGTGCCGATGGACGAGCGCTCCGGCGATCCAGATGCTCACCAGCGACACCAGGCCGAAGGTGAGCAGCACGGCGTCGACTTGACCTGCCATGCCGAGCGGCGTGAGGAACGGGGCGATGTAGGTGTAGAGGATGCTGTGGGCGAGCACGAACGTGAGGGTCACGAGGAGCACGGGCGCTACGCCGGGAATGCGGAAGGTGCGGGCGAGCGGGAGCCGTGAGCCCTTGGGCTGTCCGGGGAAGTTCGGCACCGCCGCGATGACCCACACGATCAACGCGAGCGTGAGGACGGTCATGATCCCGAACGCGTATCGCCACTCGACGAGCTTGGCCAGAAGCGCCGCAGCAGGAACTCCGACGGACAGGGCAACGATTGCGCCCGCCATCGCGATCGCCATTGCCTTGCCACGCTGATGTGGGGAAACCATCCGTACCGCGTACCCGGCCAACAGCGCCCAGAGCAACCCGCCGACGATGCCGCCGAGGAACCGGGCGGCCAGCGTAAGTGCGAAGCTCTCGGAGAGCGCGGTGACGGTGTTGGCGATCGCGAATCCTGCGATCGCCACCAGCAGCAGGTGTCGGCGCGGCCAGCCGATCGTCGCCTTGGTGAGCGGGATCGCGGCGAGGATCGCCCCGATCGCGAAGACGGTGACGCTCTGCCCGGCAGCAGTCTCGCTCACACCCAGGTCTCGGCTCATCTCGGGAAGCACCCCGGCGGGCATCGTCTCGGTCAGGAGCGTGATGAACCCGGTGGTGGCCAAGGCCAGAAGACCGGCCAGCGGGAGCCGGGCGTTCGTTATCGAGCGAGGTGGCAGAGTATCTGGTCGTGTCATAGCCTTATCATCGATGGGTGACATTAGTGTGAAGGTCAATTCGGTGTGTGCCGAGTCATAGAACGCCAGCCACAGAGGGCGAGGAGAGGGATATGCGGATCGGTGAGCTGTCGACGCGCACACGGACTCCGATGAGGTTGCTGCGCTACTACGAGGAGCAGGAACTGATCGAGTCAAATCGACTGCCCAACGGATACCGGGACTATGAGGAGTACGTCGTTGACCGGGTTCTCCAGGTACGAGGCCTGCTCGATGTAGGGCTGCCCACACGGATCATCAAGCAGATCCTGCCCTGCCTGAACACCCCCCGCACGATCCACATGCCCTACGTCACGCCAGACATGGTCGCAACGCTCGAACGCGAACGCGATCGCATGGCCGAAAAAATCGAATGCCTCACCGAGAACCACCAAGCCATCACCGACTACCTCGACGCCGTACGCCGCAATATCCGAGCCTCCTAACCGATGTCGGGTCTGCTGAGCCTATTGCCAGCCACTCGGTCAGCTTCTCCGCATTCGCGACCGAACACTCCCGAAACCCGAAATGCTTCCGGATCTGTCGTACCCGCCATCACCGTTCCCATAGACCGAGTAGCTGTAGGCGAGGCACGGTCCCATCAGTCAGAGGCACTGACGCGAGGCAACGTCGGCGTGTCGGCGACACCATCCAGACAGCCTAGTCTCAAACAGACTTCATAAATGAAACCGAGATGAAATCACCGATGAGAAAATGAAGTCAGATTTGAGACCCTACATCACCGCGTCCTTCTCGGCGGCCAGCGCGGTGCAGGTGCGCACCCACAGTTCCCAGCCGCGCAGTGCCTGATTGCAGTTCCAGCCGGTCCAGCGACCCGCCTGCGCGCCCTCGTTGCCGGCGCGGTTGCAGGCGGTTTTGCTGCTCCAGCCCTCACTCACCTTGCGATACGGCGTGCAGGAAGCCGCCGCGACATCACCCGACGCCCCGGCCGCGCAGGGTTCCGCGGTGCTCGCCATCGCCGTTCCCGCGGTGAGCAACGACCCCGCCACGGCTGCGGCGAGCACGAACCCACGGACCACGAAGCGTTTACTCATTGAGTTTCCTTACCGCGAGCAAGACCCCCACCCACAGTGGCCGCCCACCCGGCGAAGATCAACCGCCCCGCGCGTCGAGACCTTCCCCAGTACATGAAGGCCCCCTTCCTGTACCTAGGCGCAAGGAAGGGGGCCTTCATGTACTTCAAGCGAGCAAAGGGCGCCGCCGGTCATTCGCCGGTGACCTGCTCCACCTTGCGCTGCAGCTTGTTCATCCCGCCGAGCCAGCGGTCGGTCTGCGTGGCCCGCGCGGCGTAGTAGTCCGCGACCTCGGGGTGCGGCAGCACCAGGAACCGGTCGGCGGTGATGGCCTCGAACAACGCGTCCGCGACCTGCTCCGGCTGGATCGCCGAGGCGCCCATCAGCAGTTCGCCCGCGGGGCCGGTGTTCTCCAGCATCGCCGTCCGCACGCCCTGCGGGCAGATGGCCTGCACGGTGAGCCCGCGGTGCCGGTAGGTCGCGGACAGCCATTCGGCGAAGGCGAGCGCGCCGTGTTTGGTCACGGAGTAGGACGCCGAACCGAGGCTGGTCAGCAATCCCGCGGCCGACACCGTCGCGATGAAGTGCCCGCGGCCGCGCTCGAGCCACGGCGGCAGCAGTAGCCGCGCCGCACGCACGTGGGCCATGACGTTGACATCCCAGATCCGCGCCCAGTCCTCCTCGGGCGCGTCCACGCCACCCATCGGCGCGATCCCGGCGTTGGCGCAGAAGACGTCGATCTCGCCCAGGGTTTCGCGCGCGGTCTCGATCAGCGACGCGACACCCGCTTCGCTCGCGGCGTCACCGGCGACGGCGGTGCCGCCGATCTCCTTCGCGACTTCGGCCGCGGCGTCCCCGTTCAGGTCGCCGACGACGACTCTGGCACCTTCGGCCGCGAACCGGCGGGCGAGGACCGCTCCGATGCCGCCGCCCCCACCGGTGACGACGACACCGGATCCGGTGAACGAGGCGGTCACAGGCCACCCGCCAGTGTGACGCCGCCGTCGAGGACCACCGTCTGCCCGGTGATCCAGCCCGCCTCCTCCGAAAGCAGGAACGACACGGCGCTCGCGATGTCCGCCGGCACGCCGAGACGCTTCATCGGGTACGACTCCGCGACCTCCTCTTCGCGGCCTTCGTACAGCGCTGTCGCGAACTTGGTCTTGACCACGGCGGGCGCGACGGCGTTCACGCGGATCTTCGGGCCGAGCTCGAAGCCGAGTTCCTTGGTGAGCCGGATCAGCGCGGCCTTGCTGACGCCGTACATGCCGATCCCGGGCGACGCGCCGAGCCCGGCGACGGACGCGACGTTCACCACCGCGCCGCCGTGCTCCCCCATCCAGGCGTCCCGCGCCCGGCGGGTCCACGAAAGCGGCGCGAGCACGTTGACGGCGAAGATCTTCGCGGCGGCCTCGGGGTCGATGTCCAGCATGGGGCCGAACACGGGGTTGATGCCGGTGTTGTTCACCAGCATGTCCAGCCGTCCGAAGGTTTCGATGGTCTTGGCGACGGCCTCGTCCTGGTGCGCGGTGTCGTCGGCCTTGCCGGGAACGGCGATGGCGACCGCCTCACCGCCCAGTTCGGCCACCGCCTCGGCCAGCGGCTCCGGCTTGCGCGCGGTGATGCACACCTTCGCGCCGCGCTCGACCAGGTCCTTGGCGATCCCGAGGCCGATACCCCGGCTGGCGCCGGTGACGATCGCGACGCGATCCTTGAACGAGTTCACTCTTCGATCTCCTCTGTGTTCACTGGCGACGCAATCACTAAGCGAGCGCTCACTTACAATGGGAAGGTCCGGAGACGGTGTCAAGCCCGCCATCCGGAACGAGCGTCTGGGAGGATCTGCGGATGACCATGTCGCTGTCGGCCGAACTGTGGCCCGACGTCCAGCCGGAGACGGCACGGCGGCTGATGCTGGCCGGGGTCGAATCCTTCGCGCGGCGTGGCTATCACGCGACGACCACCAGGGATATCGCCTCGGCGGCCGGGATGAGCCCCGCGGCGCTGTACGTGCACTTCCCGTCCAAGGCCGCGCTGCTGTTCGCGATCTCGAAGTACGGCCACGAGCAGACGCTCTCCTTGGTCGAGAGCGTCGTCGCACGGGAGACCGACCCGGTCGAGCGGATCCGGCTGCTGGTCGAGGACTTCGTGGCCTGGCACGCGCGCAGGCACACCGTCGCCCGGGTGGTGCAGTACGAACTGCACGCGCTGCCGGACGAGGAGTTCGAGATCGTCGCGAAACTGCGCCGCCGCATCGAGCAGGTCGTGCGCGAGGTCATCACCGAAGGCGCGCGGACGGGCGTGTTCACCGTCGGCGACCCGCACACCGCCGCCAGGGCCGTGCTCTCGCTCGGCGTCGACGTCTCACGCTGGTACAGCGAACGTGCCCGCCAGACCCCCAAGAAGCTGGGCCAGGAGTACAGCGAGCTGGTGCTGCGCATGCTCGGCACGAAACTCTCCTGACCAGTACTGATCGACCTTCGTCGGCGATACCGCCACCAGAGTGACATACCAACTGGTCGGTATCTAGAATTACCCGTTGAGACGTTGACCACATACTAAGCGGTTGTTAACTTGCCCGGACTGCATCGCCGCAGCAGCGCCGAGCGAAGGGCAACCCAGATGGCCGACAGCGCACAGAACGCCCCTGAAACCGCCCCCGAACCGACGATCACCGTGTCCCAGCGCCGGAGGGCCGCCACCGCCGCGGCCCTCGCTTCGTCAGTCGAGTGGTACGACTATTTCGTCTTCGGGATCGCCGCCGCCCTGGTCTTCGGGAAGACCTTCTTCCCCACCACCAACCCGGCGGCCGGCGTCCTCGCCTCGTTCGCGACGTTCGCGGTCGGCTTCCTCGCCCGGCCGCTCGGCGGGATCATCGCGGGCAGCCTCGGCGACAAACGCGGCCGGAAACCCGTACTGGTACTGGCGATCGCGTTGATGGGCGCGGCGACCACGCTGATCGGCCTGCTGCCGACCTACGACACGATCGGAATCGCCGCGCCGATCCTCCTGGTGCTGCTGCGGCTCGTGCAGGGGGTCGCCGTCGGCGCCCAGTGGGGTGGCGCGATGCTGCTCGCCACCGAGTACGCGCCGCCCGGCAAACGCGGCCTCTACGGCAGTCTCGTCCAGCTCGGCGTCCCGATCGGGGTGGTGCTGGCGAACACGGTGTTCCTGATCGCCGCGCAGGTCGCCCCGCCGCACGCCTTCCTCACCTGGGCGTGGCGGATCCCGTTCCTGGTCGGCATCCTCGTGCTCGGGCTGGCCTGGTACATGCACGTCAAGATCGACGAAACGCCGGAATACCGCCGTGCGGAAGCGAAACTCGCCGCCGAGGAACGCGGCCGCGCCAAGTCGCCGCTGCGGGACGTCCTGCGCGACCACAAGGGCACGGTGCTGCTGGCAGGCGGTTCGTTCATGGTCAACACCGCCACCTTCTACATCCTGCTCAACGGCGTCCTCGACTACGCCACCCGTCATCTGGGGATGTCGCGGACCACCGTGCTCATCGCGACGCTGCTGATCAGCACGCTGCAGCTGGCGATCATCCCGCTTTCGGCGAAACTGTCCGACCGGATCGGCAGGCTCAAGATCTACACCTTCGGCGCGGCGGGGGTCGCGCTCTGGGCGATCCCGATGTTCCTGCTGATCGACACGGCCTCGCTCCCGCTGTTCGTGGTCGCCTCGTTCGTCGGGTCGCTGTTCCTCGGCATCATGTACGGCCCGCAGGCGGCGTTGTTCGCCGAACTGTTCACCGCGGAGATGCGCTACACCGGCGCCTCGCTCGGCTACCAGATCAGCGCGGTCGTCGGTGGCGGGCTCGCGCCGTTCATCATGGTGCTGCTGCTCGAATCCACCGGGACGTCGATGTCGGTTTCGCTCTACATCATCGTGCTGGCGCTGATCTCGCTCGGCTCGATCGGCCTGCTGGCCAAACGCGCCAAGCGAGCCGAACAGTCCACTTCGGACTCACACGACCGCGCGCGCGAAACGGTCGGCGACCAGCCTTAGCTGCTCCTTGACCTCGTCGGGCGCCTCTTCCACGACGAAGTCGACGTCCCAGTGGGCGAGGTAGTACGGCATCACGGAAAGGTCGTTGGAGCCGACGCGGACCCGGCAGGTGTGCTCGTCGATGGCCTCGATCGCGCCGACGGTCGGTGCCACGTATTCGGCGAGCGCGTCCGCCGGGGCGTTCACCCTCAGCACCATCTGATGCGGATACGGCGACGACGAGATCCCACGGGAGACGTAGGCCGCGAGGTCCTCGGCGGGCGGTTCCCTCGGCGTGAACCGGAAACTGGTGTCCGGGACGCCGTCGATGCGGTCGACGCGGAAGGTCCGCCAGTCGTCACGGTCGAGGTCGAACGCGACCAGGTACCACCGGCGCCCGGTGTGCACCAGGCGCAGGGGCTCGATGCGGCGCTCGCTGACGTCGCCGTTGTGGCTGCGGTAACCGAATCGGAGCTGCTGATGGTCGCGGCACGCGGACGCGATCACCGTCAGCGCCGCCGCGTCGATGACCGGGACGACGCCGCCGAGCGGGATCATCGCGGTGTTCAGCGCGGTCACCCGGTGCCGGAGCCGGGCGGGCAGCACCTGCTCCAGTTTCGCGAGCGCGCGCACCGACGTCTCCTCGATGCCCGAAACCGTCCCGTTCGCGGCCGTGCGGAGCCCGACGGCGACCGCGACGGCCTCGTCGTCGTCCAGCAGCAGCGGCGGCAGCGCGGCCCCCGCGCCGAGCCGGTAGCCGCCCGCGACACCGGGGGTGGCGTGCACCGGGTAGCCCAGTTCCCGCAGCCGCTCGACGTCGCGCCGGACCGTGCGGACGTCCACCTGCAGGCGGTCGGCCAGGTCGGCGCCCGGCCAGTCGCGCCGGGCCTGCAGTAGGGAGAGCAGCCTCAGCAGCCGTGCCGACGTGCCCGTGGTCATCGGTTCGCTCGCTTCATGGGAGGAGTGTGGCAGACATCGAGGACAGTTCCGGTCCGCATTGGGGTCGTGAGTGGCGTTTCGGGTTAGAACCCGAAACGCCACTCACGAGCCGTAAGGTGACCCAGGTGATCGATCCCGCGCACCTGCTGTCCGTCGCCCGTGAAGAGGCCGAACTCGGCAAGGCCGAGGGCGGGGTCCCGATCGGCGCCGCGCTCTTCGACACCGCCGGTGTCCTGCTCGGCCGCGGCCACAACCGCCGGGTCCAGGACGGCGACCCGTCGATGCACGCCGAGACCTCCGCGTTCCGTAACGCGGGCAGGCGGCCGCACTACCGCGACACGATCATGGTCACCACCCTCTCCCCCTGCTGGTACTGCAGCGGGCTGGTGCGCCAGTTCGGCATCGGCCGCGTGATCATCGGCGAGGCGGCCACGTTCGAGGGCGGGCACGGCTGGCTCGAGGAGAACGGCGTCGAGATCACCCTGCTCGACGACCCGGCGTGCACCGCGCTGATGACCGAGTTCATCCGGGACCATCCGGAGCTGTGGTTCGAGGACATCGGCGTCCCGGCCGAAGGCTAGGTTTCGGCCTCGAAGACGACGGTCCGGTTGCGTCCTGCCCCCTTCGCGGCGCGCAGCGCCTGATCCGCCGCGCCGACGAGCCGGTCGAGCGTCTCGCCGGCGGCCGGTTGTGACGACACCCCGATCGAGACGGTCGCCCCGGCGAACGTCCCACCCAGTGAGACGAACGTCGAGGAGATCCGCAGCCGGATGCGTTCGGCGATCGCGTGCGCGTCGAACCGGCTCGTCCCGGGCAGGAGGACGACGAACTCCTCGCCGCCGAACCGGCCGACGAGGTCCGCCGCCCGTACCTCCGCGCGCAAAGTGTCCGCCACGGCACGGAGAACGTCGTCCCCGACGTGTCTGCCGTGCTGGTCGTTGAGCCGGGCGAAATGGTCGAGATCGAGCATCAGCAGCGAGAGATCGGCGCCACGGCCGCGAAGCAGCTCGAACTGGGTGCGGGCACCGTCCAACCAGGACGACGCGGTGAGCAGTCCGGTGCCGGAGTCCGTCCCCGCATGGCCGCGCAGGGCACGCATCGTCCCCGCCCGGTGAAGTACCACGAGAGCGCCCGCGAGTACCACGGTGACGAACGGCCAGTCCGCCGCCGACCACGCGAGCAGCAAGCCGAACGCGACCATCGCCGCGTCGAAGGCGAATCCCGAAGGTTCCGCCCCGAATTCGGCCGCCGGCGCGGCCAAGGCGGCGTCGACGGACAGGAACACCAGGCCGGTCGCGAAAACCAGTGCGAAACTTTCGAAATCCCTTGCCGCGTCGAGGAATGGCGGCGCACCCAGCAAGACAGGGATGATCGACGCGCCGAGCGCCGAAAGCATGGTGGCGGAGGCCGCGAACACCTGGCGATGCGGGATACCGCGCCGAATCCGGCACCAGCGGTATGCCGCCGAGGCGACGACGAGTACCGCGGCCGGCGCCGGCGGCAGCAGCAACGCGCCCGCGAAGATCCAGGCCGCGTCCAGTCCGGCACCGAGCCGGGTGTCGGCGCGGGACCGCTCGACGGGGCGCGAAAGCTCCGAACTGAGGATCATTCCCGCCAGCAGACAGGAAAACGGGAGCAAGGACGAAGGCGCGGGCGGCCGTAACACGAAGAGGTACGCGGTGGCGGCGAAAGCGGCGGCGTCGACGAGGAGCAGGTACCCGATCAGGCCACGCCTGGGTACTTCCCATAGGCTCCAGGACCCCAGTATCTTCCGCGGTGCGGCGAGCCGATCTCTCCGGCCGCGGCTTCCGGTCGCCATCAGGGAGTCCCCCACCATTTCGGCAAACTAGCCGGTAATCGCGGTGGTGTCGATCCGCTTTCCGGGTCAAGACCCCCCTACTAAGGTCGGTCGTTTCCACCGGGAATCCCGGTGAATTCTTGACAGTCCTCATTGGTCCAGTCCACTGTGAGTGAGCACACAGTTACCTCCCGGTTGATACGCCGCGTCAAGACGGAGGTGCTCCACACCTGCGCGCCCTCGCCGCGCGCGTACCAGTTGGAGGACCGATGAAATCCCTACGACGCTGGGCGACCTTGGCTACCACCGTCGGCGCCACTCTCACCACGGCCGTCGGCCTCGCCCCCGTCGCCTCGGCGGCCCCGGACGCGGTACTCGCTTCGCCTTATCTGTACCAATGGTCGGGACAGACGGACCCGATCGCCGCGATGAACGCCACCGGGGTCAAGGCGTTCACCCTCGCGTTCATCCTCTCCGACGGCGGCTGCAACCCGAAATGGGACGGCAGCCGTTCACTCACCGGCGCCGACGCCACGATGATCAACAACATCCGGGCGAAGGGCGGCGACGTCATCCCGTCGTTCGGCGGCTGGTCCGGCACGAAACTCGGGCCGAAATGCGGCACCCCCGCGGCACTCGCCGGCGCCTACCAGAAGGTCATCGACGCCTACAAACTCAAGGCGATCGACCTCGACGTCGAAAACACCGACGAATTCGAGAACTACACGGTCCAGGACCGGATCCTGAACGCCGTCAAGATCACGAAGCAGAAGAACCCCGGCCTGCGCGTGGTCATCACCATCCCGACCGAGGTCGGCGGCCCCAACGCGCACGGCAAGCGGCTGATCAACCAGTCGAAGGCGCTCGGCGCGGGAGTCGACGCGTGGTCGGTCATGCCGTTCGACTTCTCCAGCGGCGGTGACATGGCAGGCAAGACCCGCAGTGCCGTGGACGGATTGAAGAACGTCGTGAAGTCCACCTTCGGCCTGAGCGACGACGCGGCCTACCGGCGCAGCGGGCTTTCGTCGATGAACGGGAAGACCGACGTGGCTGGTGAAACCGTCAGCGTCGCCGACTTCCGGGCCATCCGTGACTACGCGGCGAGCAAACATCTCGCCCGGCTGTCGTTCTGGGCGGTGAACCGGGACTGCAACAACTGCGCCGGAATCGCGCAGGGCAAGTACGACTACACCAAGATCGTGGCGGGTTACACCGGCTGACTTCCGTTCCCCACCGGTGTCAGTCCGTGAAGGCCTCCTTCCCTACTCGCAAGGCAGGGAAGGAGGCTTTCACGACCTCCGCCCTTCAGCGACCGCAATCCGGCTTTGTGTTCAACGGCCGCCCGCGCGACCACACGAGGTCGACCGGATGCACCGATCCGTCCGGGTCGATGGACAGGATCGGCAACGCCTTGTCGAGCTGGTTCCCGGTCGCCTGGTCGAACGCGACGAATCCGGTGGCGCCGGGCACCGGTGAATTGCAGTCGATGCTGCGCAACACATCCGCCACCGAAACCGGATCGGCCGACACGTTCTGCACCGCCGCTTCGACCGCCGCGGCGACGGCATCGTGTTCGATCATCGCGGCGCCGTCCCACAGTTCCGCCTTGGGAAATCCGTGGGTCCCGGTGAATTCGGCGACGAAGTTGTCGTAGTTCTTCTTGTACGCCGGATGCGCCGGGTCTGCGGTGAACATATCCCACTGGTCGGGATAGGCGAGTGCCGTGTAGCGAAGGCGGACACTGATGTCCCCGTTCAACGGCAAGGGGTTCCCGGCGAGCGTGCTCGCGTCGTCCCCGGTCATCACGGTCACCGTGTCGAGCCCTTCGCAGGCGCCGTCGCCCGCCAGCGCCGCCACGAGGGCGCCGACATCGAGCCCGCGGCCGGCGAAGTAGATCAGATCGGGCCTCGCGCCGCAGATGTCGTTGTGCCACTTGCTGAACAGACCTCGCAGATAGCGCTCGCGCGAAATGTCGGTGAACGGCTTGACGTCGTAGGTCTTCGTGAAGATGACCGGGATCTTCGACGAGTTCTGGAACGCCTCGGCGAGTGTGGTCGCGTAGGTGTCCTCCTTGCTGACTCCCTGGATCATCATCACGCGCCGGAAACCGTGTGCGGCGATGTATCCGGCCGCTGCGCGGGCCTCGTCGGTGTTCGTGGGGCCCACCCGGAAGAAGTTGTCGATCCGCGCACCCTTCGGATCGGTGTTCATGTTGTCCGCGGTGGGGGTCGCGCCGATCGTGGCGATGCCGTGCCGGGACAGCTCGGCCACCAGCGCCCGGCTGTTCTCCGAACTGTTGCCGACAGCGGTGACCGCCACGATGCGCTGGGCCGCCGCCGCGGCGACGATCTCTTCTGCGGCGACACGCCAGTGGGCGGCGTTGCTCCCGTAGTTGGCCAGCAGGAGCTTGATCCCCGGGGGCCCGTTCTTCGGCCAGGCGGCGGTGATCGCGCCCTGGACCTCCCGCTGGACGAACGGGAACGGCTGGCTGTCGACCTTCGGATCGGGCGTGAGGTTCTCCAGCATCACGATGGTCTTGAAGTTGTCGCCCGCCGCCTCGTTGCGGCTCTTGATGAGCTTTTCGAGCGGGTCGAGCGGGTCGTCGTCCCGCACCGGGCCGGAGTCGAGATTCAACCCGACGCAGACGTACGACGTGCCGACCGACTCCTCGTCCGCGTCCACCGACCGCAGCCCCGGGCCGCAGGACTCCCAGGGTCTGATCCACGCCAGCACGGCACCCACCAGCAGGGCCACGACCGCGACCAGCAGCACCCGATGGCGGCGCCCCCAGCCCCGTGGCCGCACCGGCGGCCCTGTCACCGCGCGTTCACGGGCCTCGGACATACGTGTTCTCAACGAATCGAGCCAGGACATCACAGAGTTCCGTTCAGGTTCAGGGGAATTCGCCGCGCCGGGCGGCTTCCTTGGCCGACACGAGCGCGCCGACGTCCGGCTGGTGCGAGGTGGTGGCCAGCGCGGCGAAGGCGTTCGCGATCACCTGGTGCTGGCCCTGCCCGCGGACCGCGAACGGGTTGGCGGTCAGCCAGCCCGCCGCGATGAGCCGGGCGACGTTGTTCCGGATCTCGGACCGGTCGTCCGGGCATCGCGCGTTGTCCAGGTTGACGAGTTCTTCGTACAGCTCCGCGTGATCCCGCTCGGGTGGCAGATCGTCGGGCGCGTTGAGGACCAGCTCGAGCTTCGCGACCCATTCCGCGTGCGGGATCCGGTTGAACTCCCGCTCGAAGAAGGTGACCACCTCGCCGATGTCGCCCAGCGCGAGGTTGCAGTAGGCCAGGCGCACCGGATCCTGTGCGGTGTCCGGGTCGTCGCGCAGGGCCTTGAACTGATCCGTGTAGGTCGGCCCGTCCCCGTCCCCACGCCGGGCCAGCGCGGACACCAGGTTCGCGGCGATCCACGGATGCAGCGCCGCTTGGTCGTCCGTCGTACCGGGCGAGTTCCTCGCCGTCACCCACAAGGAGGTGCGCAGCTCGGTCAGGATCCGCCCGACGTGCGGTTGGTCGATCCGGCTCTGCGCGGCGTCCGGGATCAGCCAGGGTGCGGTCGCGAACGGGGCCGCGGTCACGAAGTCGTCGAGATCGACGTCGTCGAGGTGCTCGGTCAGGCCGAGTTCGGTCAGCCTGCGGTAGCAAGGATCCTGCTCGCCACGGGGGTCGGTGGTGAGCAGATCGCGGTCGCCTTCGCGCACGTCGCTCGCCCGCAACCGCGTCGCGAGCTGCTCGACCGCCGACGGCAGCCCGCCGGTCGCCCGGTGTGCGAGCGTGACCTTCGGGGTCAGCGCGCCGGAATCGAGGACGCGCGCGATCCGCCCGATCGGCTGAGGAGAGATCCGGACCGGGTAGTACGCCGAATCGAGCGCGCCGTGGGCTGGGTTCACCCAGTCGTCGTAGGAGGCCTCCTCGCAGTCCGCCATCGGCCGGACGGCGGACGGCGCGCCGGAGGCGGGTTTCCACGGCGCCAGCCAGGCGGTGCCCCAATCGTCGTGCCACCGCCCGCTGGTGGCGATGACCAGCAGCGCGTCGTGGACCTCGCGGTCGTTCGGGTGCTGGACGGCGTGCCGTTCCCGCGCGGTGATCAGGTCGGCGAGGAACTCGGTCCCGCCGGCATGGTCGACGTCGTCGAGAACCACCACCCAGTTGTGCCAGTGCCTGCGCTGCTGCGTGATGTCGCAGGCGCACGGGCTCTTCTCCTCCGGTCTTGCCATCCGCGGATGGTTCTCCCGGACGTCGCCGAGGAACGCCGCCATCAGCCATTCGGTGACCGCCTTGGCGTCGCGGGCGCTGCCGTGCGCGAGGCGGTTGAGTTCGAGCAGCGCGTCGAACGGGGATCTCCCTTCGGCGTTGGGGAAGTCGGCCAACGACCGCAGTGCCTTGCCGAGCCGCGGCCGGATGTTCCGGACCAGATGCGGGAACGTCTGGCGGAACAGATCCGCATACGGTGGTTCGACGAGACCGGTCGCCTTCGCCGTCTCGGTCAGCGTGTCGAGCGCTTTGTCAAGCGCCGGTGTCCAGATGATTCCGTGGAAACTGTTGATCAACGATTTCAGCTGCACCAGATCTTCGTCACGATTTCGCCCGGAAAGCTCCGCTTGAACCGCGATCAGCGCGATGGTGAAACGAACGAACTGCGGTTTCGGTCGATTCCGCCATTTACTCGACAACGAGTAGGCCAGTTTCGTGAGCACGTCGATCGTGCCCGCTCTGCCGCCGTGCCCGAAATCGAATCCGGCGTGCACGACACCCCAGCCCAGGTCCTGACGGATCGCTTCCAGTGCCGTGGTCTTACCCGAACCGACCGGCCCGAGCAGCAGCGTCACCGGCTGCTGACGGGACGGATTCCCGACCTCACGGTTGATCAGCATTCTCCGGGCGAGCTGCACCGCGGGAGAATGTCGCCCCACACTCATTATTCCTGTTCAGCCCCTCGCTCTGCTCCGGACGGAATGGAGAGTGCGAACCATCGTAGGTACCGGGCCGAAGCCCGCACACGGGAAAAAAGACACCAGACACGAAAGGATGAGACCCGGAGCGAATCGTGATTCTTGTTCGACGGTGAGCGACGCCGCCGATCACCCGAACGGCGCTATCCGCCCCACTGCGGCCAACGACCGCCACCCGGATATCCGCCGTGGTGCCAGTCGTAATACCACTCGTGGTGACCGGCGCGCGGATCCGGCCGTTCCTCACGGACCGGGGTGGGCGGCGGTGACGGCGTCTCCGAGCCGTGCATCGACGCCGTCATCGGCGGTGGGGGCGCGACACTGCCGCCCGATGGGCCCGACGGGGTGGTCGAAGAAGCCGCTTCGTCCGGGGCATCGACAGCCTGCGGGGCGATGATCAGCGACGGCGGCGGGAGCGGCGTCCCCGGGACGACCTCGACCGGATCGGCCGGAGTGAGCAGGACGACGAGCACACCGCCGACGACGACTCCGCCCGCCGAAAGCGCCGAAATCCGCCGGATCTTCCCGTTACCGGGAGCGGCGGTGTCCGGAGCGCGGTGTTTGGGCCCGCGCGGTCCCCGGCGACGGGGCGCCGCACCGGCTTTCCGCATCAACTCGCTCAGTGTCTGCTGGTGAACCCGCGTCCGCGATCGACGTCGGCAGGGCGCGACCTGGTCTTTCAGCTCGCGAAGGGCGGTAATGGTGCCCTGCCACCGCGATAGCGGGGCCTTCGGCCGTGGCGGGCCCAGGGCGTCCCCACCGGCATCGCGGCGAGCCGTGCGTGCCATCGGCACCTCCCAACCCGGTCCGTCGATCGCGCGACGGCCTCATCCCGGGGTGGATCCTAGGAACGCGGGAGGCGGTTGTAAACGATCGTCGTCCACTGCGGACGGACGATGCGGTGAAAGGTCAGGCAGCCGCGGTGACCGTGATCGCGGCCTCGCCCGCCTCGGTCAGCTCGGCGGGCACGCGGCCGGTGACCGCGGAGAGGCCGGTGGACTCGGCGGGGCGGATGTAGCCACCGTGAGCCAGCGCGTGCGCGGTCATCTGATCGCAACAGGCGAACCCGTCGATGAAAAGATCCGGCTCGCAGCTGCACGACATCTGGGCACGGCGCGCCGCGACCGCTCGCAGCATCGCCATGGCTCGATGGGACAGTTCGACCTCTGAACCGGACACCGGATTTGACCTCTCTCGATCAGCCACCTGAATCAGCAGCACTTACACGGTGTTATCGGTCGCTGCTCCATCAGTGTTAACAAGATCTCAGACGTTGTCGTTGGCTTCTCGGTTCCGTGAGATCTTCGCGGACGCCAGGGTGGGCTCCAGTACCCGCGCCCACTGCGCCACGATCTGCTTGCGCCGCTTCGTGTCATCGGTCAGCAGGCTCGCCAGACCCAGGCCGCGGGCAAGATCGAGAGTGGCCTGGACCAGCTCACGGACGCCCTGGTGGGACTCGTCGACGCCGAGCAGTTCGACGGTCACCCGGTGCGCTTCCCTGCCGACCCGGGCCTCCAGCGGCACCAGGGTCGCGCGCAGCGACTCGTCGGTCGACGCCGCGACCCACAGATGAAGCGCGGCGCGGAACATCGGCCCGCCGTAGAGGTTGAGCACCATGTCGACGGCCCGCTCGATCCGCGAACGCCCCGACGGCAGTTCCGCCGCGCGGGCGCGCAGTTCCACGATCTGGATCTCGCCGACGTGCTCGACCGCGGCCGCGACCAGGTCCTCCCTGGTCGGGAAGTGGTGCTGGGCGGCACCGCGCGAGACCCCGGCGCGTTCGGCGATCAGCGCGACGGTCGTCCCGTTCCAGCCGAGCTCCCCGATCGTCTCGACGGCGGCCTCGACCAGCCGCCGCCGGGTCGTGCGGCTGCGCTCCTGCTGTGGTTCGCGAATCACGGGATACGGCTCTCGACCCAGAAATCGAGCTGCAGGTCTTCCTCCCGCTCGCCGATGCGGTACTTCGAGAAGTCCGTGACCCCTTCGGCGGCGAGCACCTCGTCGTCGATGTAGAAGTGCCCGGACGCCTCGCGGCTCGGTTTGGTGAGGATCGCGTGCGCCGCGTCCGCCATGATCTCCGGCGTCCGCGACTTCGCCGCGAGTTCGGCGCCGACGACGTTGCGGATCGCCGCGGTGTCGATGGTGGTCCGCGGCCACAGCGAGTTCGCCGCGATCCCGAACTGCCGCAGTTCCGCAGCGAGCCCGACGGTCACCAGGCTCATCGAGTACTTCGCGATGCTGTACGCGAGATGCCCGGCCTGGAACCACTTCTCGTCGAGACTGATCGGCGGCGACAGCGTCAGGATGTGCGCGTTCTCCGACAGTTTCAGGTACGGGATGGCGAGTTTCGACAGCAGGAACGAACCGCGCGCGTTGACGTCCTGCATCAGGTCGTAACGCTTCATGCTGACCGCTTCGGTCGGGGTCAGGTCGATCGCGCTGGCGTTGTTGAGCACGATGTCGATCCCGCCGAACTGCTCCGCGGTCCGCGCGATCGCGGCCTCGACCGACGTGTCGTCCCGGACGTCGCCGACGACCGGCAGCGCCTGCCCGCCGGCGTCCTCGATCGCCTTGGCGGCGGTGTAGAGCGTTCCCGGCAGTTTCGGATGGGGCTCGGCGGTTTTGGCCAGCAAGGCGATGTTCGCCCCGTCGCGAGCGGCGCGGACCGCGATGGCCTCGCCGATCCCGCGGCTGCCACCGGAGATGATGATCGTCTTGCCGTGGAGGGTGGGCATGGGGCTGGCCTCTCAGTAGGACCGGGGCAGGCCGAGGCTGTGCTGGCCGACGAAGTTGAGCACCATCTCGCGGCTCACCGGCGCGATCCGGCCCAGCCGGACGGCTGTGACCAGCGTGCCCAGCCCGTATTCGCTGGCGAGGCCGTTGCCGCCATGGGTCTGCACGGCCTGGTCGACCGCGCGGATGGCGACCTCGGCGGCGGCGTACTTGGCCATGTTCGCCGATTCGCCCGCGCCGAAGTCGTCACCGGAGTCGTAGAGCGACGCTGCCTTCTGCGTCATGAGCTTCGCCAGTTCCAGTTCGATCTTGATCTCGGCCAGCGGATGCGCGAGACCCTGGTGGGTGCCGATCGGCGCGCCCCACACCTTGCGCTCGTTGGCGTAGGAGACGGCCTTGCCCAGCGCGTAGCGGGCGATGCCGAGCGAGAACGACGCGCCCATGATGCGTTCGGGGTTGAGCCCGGCGAACAGTTGCGCGATCGCCGCGTCCTCCTCGCCGACCAGCGCGTCGGCCGGCAGATGGACGTCGTCGAGGAACAGGCCGAACTGCTTCTCCGGCGAGATGATGTCCATCTCGATCTGCTTGTACTCGAAGCCGGGCGCGTCGGTCGGGACGGTGAACAGCGCGGGCTTGAGCTTGCCGGTCTTCGCGTCCTCGGTGCGGCCGACGACCAGGACGGCGTCCGCCTCGTCGACACCGGAGATGAAAACCTTCCGTCCACTGAGGACCCAGCCGTCGCCGTCGCGTTTCGCGGTGGTGGTGATCTTGTGCGAGTTCGACCCGGCGTCCGGTTCGGTGATCGCGAAGACCATCCGCCCGCTGCCGTCGGCGATCCCGGGCAGCCAGCGCTTCTTCTGCTCCTCGGTGCCGAACCGCGAGATGACCGTGCCGCAGATCGCCGGCGAGACGACCATGAGCAGCAGCGGGCAGCCCGCCGCGGCGAGTTCTTCGAGAACCGCGGCGAGATCCGCGATGCCCGCTCCCCCGCCGCCGTACTCCTCGGGCAGGTTCACGCCGAGGTAGCCGAGCCGTCCGGCCTCGGCCCACAGCTCGTCGGTCTTGAGCCCGGCACGGGCCTGTTTCGCGTAGTACTCGTGCCCGTACTTCTTGCCGAGTTCGGCGACGGCGGCCCGCAGCGCGACGCGCTCCTCGGGCTCGGTGAAGTTCATCGTGTTCATTCGTTGTCTCCTACCACCGCGAGGATCGTGCCCACTTCGACCTGTTGTCCGACCACCACCGGGAGTTCCGTCACGACGCCGTCGGCGGGCGCCGCGATCCGGTGTTCCATCTTCATCGCTTCGAGCCACAGCAAGGGATCGCCGGTCTTGACGGGGTCGCCCGCTTCGACCGCGAGCCGGACGACCGTACCCGGCATCGGCGCCACCAGCGATCCGGCGGCGAGCGCCGCGTCGGGATCGGTGTACCTCGGCACCACACCCAGCTCGACCGCGCCTTCCGGCGAATCGACGTACACCGTGCCGCCGTACCGGGCGACGGCGAACTTCCGCCGCACCCCGGAGACTTCCAGGACCACGCCGTCGCTCTCGGCGGAAACCAGGTCGACGCCTTCGAAACCGTCGGCGCGCAGACCGTCACGGCCGAGGGTGTAGGCGACCTCGATCTCGTCGTCGCCTTGACGGAAACGTTTGCGCTGCCCTTGGGAGTGGACGTTGCGCCAGCCGCTCGGCAGCCGCCCCTGCACCCGCGCGTCCGAGCGGTTCGCCGCCGCCCCCGCCAAAGCCGCGGCCAGCGCCGAAATCCGTACTGTGTCCACAGTGGCCAGTGGACGGGCCAGGGTTTCGAGTCCGTGCCGGTCGAAGAACGCCGTGTCGGTCTCGCCGGCGAGGAAGGCCTCGTGGCGCAGGACGTTCACCAGCAGGTCGCGGTTGGTCACCACGCCGTGGATCTCCGCTCCGGCCAAGGCGCCGGCCAGTGCCCGCGCCGCGCTCCGGCGATCCGGGGCGTAGGCGATGACCTTGGCGAGCATCGGGTCGTAGTGCACGCCGACGGTCTGCCCGCTGACGAAACCGGAATCCAGCCGGACACCCGGACCGACTTCGAATTCCCGTTGCGCGGCGGGCAGTGCGAAGCGGTGCAACGTGCCGCTCTGCGGCTGCCAGCCCGCAGCCGGATCTTCGGCGTAAAGCCGGACCTCGATCGCGTGGCCCCGCGTCTCCGGCTCCTCGATCGGGAGGTGCTCGCCCTCGGCGATCCGCAGTTGCAGCGAAACGAGGTCGAGTCCGGTCGTGGCCTCGGTGACCGGATGCTCCACCTGGAGCCGGGTGTTCATCTCCAGGAAGTAGAACCGCCCGTCCGGTCCGGCGAGGAACTCGACCGTCCCGGCGCCGACGTAGTCGAT
This sequence comes from Amycolatopsis sp. WAC 01375, assembly GCF_003947325.1. Lineage (NCBI taxonomy): Bacteria > Bacillati > Actinomycetota > Actinomycetes > Pseudonocardiales > Pseudonocardiaceae > Amycolatopsis > Amycolatopsis sp. WAC 01375. The sequence goes on along the minus strand of NZ_QHHW01000022.1, from coordinate 170,424 downwards.
GGCCTGAGCAGCCTTGCGGGCGGCGTCGAACAGCGCCTCTCGCATGGTTTCGTCGACGAACGGCGACGGCGCCTCTTCGACGACCTTCTGGTGGCGGCGCTGGATCGAGCACTCCCGCTCCCCCACCGCCCACACCGTGCCGTGCGTGTCGGCGAGCACCTGCACCTCGATGTGACGACCGGTCTCCAGATACCGCTCACAGAACACGGTCGGGTCACCGAACGCCGAGGCTGCCTCCGCACTCGCGCCTTCGACGGCCTCGGCGAGTTCGCCGAGCGAGCGCACGACGCGCATCCCGCGTCCGCCACCCCCGGCGGAAGCCTTGACCAGCAACGGAAGGTCGGCCTCGGTGACCTCGGCCGGGTCCAATTCGGACAGGATCGGGACACCGGCGTCGGCCATCATCCGCTTGGACTCGACCTTGGAGCCCATGCTCTCGATGGCTTCCGGTGGCGGCCCCACCCAGGTGAGCCCCGCGTCGATCACGGCGCGGGCGAACGCGGCGTTCTCGGACAGGAAGCCGTAGCCGGGGTGGATCGCGTCGGCGCCGGTCTCGACGGCCGCCTTGATCAGGAGTTCGGCCCGCAGGTAGGTGTCGGAGGGCGCGTTGCCCGGCAGCCGGACGGCGACGTCCGCCTCAGCGGTGTGCGGCGCGTCCGCGTCCGCGTCGGAGAACACCGCGACCGTGCCGATTCCGGCGTCGCGACAGGTGCGGAACACGCGGCGGGCGATCTCGCCGCGGTTGGCGACCAGAAGTTTCTCGATCATGCCGCTCACATCCTGAAGACGCCGAAGCCTTCGGCGCCCTTCACTGGTCCATTGTGGATCACGGACAGGCTGAGCCCGAGCACCGTGCGGGTGTCGCGGGGATCGATGATCCCGTCGTCGTAGAGCATCCCGGAGAGGAACATCGGCATCGACTCCGCTTCGATCTGCCCCTCCACCATGGCGCGCATGGCGGCGTCGTGTTCCTCGTTGTAGTCCTGGCCTCGCGACGCGGCGGCGGCGCGGGCAACGATGGACAGCACCCCCGCCAGCTGCTGCGGCCCCATGACCGCGGATTTCGCACTGGGCCAGGCGAAAAGGAACCGGGGATCGTAGGCCCGGCCGCACATGCCGTAATGCCCGGCGCCGTACGAGGCGCCCATGAGCACCGACAGATGCGGCACCTTGGAGTTCGACACGGCGTTGATCATCATCGCGCCGTGTTTGATGATGCCGCTCTGCTCGTATTCCTTGCCGACCATGTAGCCGGTGGTGTTGTGCAGGAACACCAGCGGCGTGTCGATCTGGTTGGCCAGCTGGATGAACTGCGCGGCCTTCTGCGACTCTTCGCCGAAGAGCACGCCTTGGGCGTTGGCGAGGACACCGACCGGGTAGCCGTGGATGCTCGCCCAGCCGGTGGCGAGGCTGCTGCCGTACAAGGGTTTGAACTCGTCGAAGTCCGAACCGTCGGCGACCCTGGCGATCACCTCGCGCGGGTCGAACGGCACCTTGAGGTCGGTGGGCACGATGCCGAGCAGGTCTTCCGCGGAGTACAACGGCTCGGCGTAGTCCGGTTTCGGTGTCGGCCCCTGTTTGGTCCAGTTGAGCCGTTTGACGATACTGCGGCCGAGCCGGATCGCGTCCTCTTCGTCCGCCGCGAGGTAGTCGGCCAGACCGGAGGTGCGGGCGTGCATCTCGGCGCCGCCGAGCGATTCGTCGTCGGACTCCTCACCGGTGGCCATCTTGACCAGCGGCGGCCCGCCGAGGAACACCTTCGCCCGTTCCTTGACCATCACGACGTAGTCCGACATGCCGGGCAGGTACGCGCCACCGGCGGTCGAGTTGCCGAACACCAGGGCGATCGTGGGCACCTTCGCCGCAGACGAACGCGTGATGTCGCGGAAGATCCGGCCGCCGGGGATGAAGATCTCTTTCTGCGTCGGCAGATCCGCGCCGCCGGACTCGACGAGGTTGATCACCGGCAGACGGTTCTGCGCGGCGATGTCCGCGGCACGGTAGCTCTTCTTGGCCGTCCACGGGTTGCTCGCCCCGCCTTTGACCGTCGGGTCGCTCGCCGAGATCATGCACTCGACGCCTTCGACGACGCCGATCCCGGTGATCACGCTGGCGCCGACCTGGTAGTCCGAACCCCAGGCCGCCAGCGGCGACAGCTCGAGGAACGGTGAGTCCTCGTCCAGGAGGAGTTCGATCCGTTCGCGGGCCAGCAGTTTGCCGCGTTTGCGGTGGCGGGCGACGTACTTCTCGCCGCCGCCCGCGATCGCCTTGGCCCGCTCGCCGTCGATCTCGGCCAGTTTGCCGAGCATGGACTCGCGGTTGGTGGCGAACTCCTCGCCTCGTGTGTCCACACTGGACCTGATCGTGCTCATGCGGTGTATCCCAATCGCTTCGCGGCCAAGCCGGTGAGGATCTCGTTGGTCCCGCCGCCGATACCGAGGATGCGCACGTCACGGTAGTGACGCTCCACTTCGGACTCCCGCATGTAGCCGAGTCCGCCGTGCAGCTGCACGGCCTCGTTGACCACCCATTCGGCGGTTTCGACGGCGGTGTTCTTCGCGAAACAGGCTTCGGCGATGACCTCTTCGCCCGCGACGTGCCGCTGGGCGACCTGCCGGGTGTAGGTCCGGGCGACGTCGATCTTGCGCGCCATCTCGGTGAGCTTGTGCTGCACCAGCTGACGGGAGATCAGCGGACGGCCGAAGGTCTCGCGCAGGCGGCACCAGTCCAGCGTCAGGTCGAGCGCTCGCTGCGCGTGCGCGTAACCCTGCACCGCCAGCGAGACCCGTTCGGTGACGAACTGGGTGGCGACCTGCGCGAACCCGCTGTTCTCGGCGCCGATCAGGTTCTCCGCGGGCACCCGGACGTCCACATAGGACAACTCGGCGGTGTCCGAACAGAGCCAGCCCATCTTCTCCAGCTTGCGGGAGACGGTGAACCCCGGCGTGCCGCGCTCGACCACGATGAGCGAGATCCCGTGGGCGCCTGCCTCGCCGGTGCGGACCACGGTGGTCACGAAGTCGGCGCGGCAGCCCGAGGTGATGAAGGTCTTGGCCCCGTTGATGACGTACTCGTCGCCCTCGCGTACCGCGGTGGTGCGGATCCCGGCGACGTCGGAGCCGCCGTCGGGTTCGGTGACCGCGAGCGAGCCGATCTTGTTGCCTTCCAGTGCCGGCCGGACCCAGCGTTCGATCTGCACCGGATCCCCGGCCGCCGCGATATGCGGGACGGCGATGCCACAGGTGAACAGGGAGGCGAACAGGCCGCCGGAACCGCCCGCGTAGTGCAGTTCCTCGGCGATGACCACCGCGTCGAGGTAGTCACCGCCACCACCGCCGACCTCTTCGGGGAAGCCGACGCCGAGCAGCCCGAGTTCCCCGGCCTTGTGGTGCAGGTCGCGGGGCAGCTCGCCCTCGCGCTCCCAGCCTTCGAGGTGGGGCAGGATCTCGGTTTCGGCGAACCGCCGCACGGTCTTGCGCAGTTCGGCGCGTTCCGGCGTGGAGAAGGGGTCGGTCACAGGAGGGCCTCCGGGATGTCGATCTCGCGGGAGCGCAGCCATTCCCCGAGCGCCTTCGCCTGCGGGTCGAACCGCGCCTGCGACGCGACGCCCTCGCCGAGGATGCCTTCGACGACGAAGTTGATCGCCCGCAGGTTCGGGAACAGATGCCGCCGGACCTCGAGGTCCGTGGTCTCCGGGAGCAGCAGTTTGAACTCGGTGACGGTGAGCCGGTGCGCGAGCCAGCGCCACGCCTCGTCGGAGCGCGCCCAGACACCGACGTTCGCGTTGCCGCCCTTGTCGCCGCTGCGGGCGCCGACCACCCTGCCCAGCGGTGCCCGGCGGACCTGGGCCTGGGTGAACGGTGCGGGCAGCCGGTCATCGTCCACTTCGGACAGAGGCAGGGTTTCGGCGGCGGGCGCGATGTCGCGGCGCGTTCCGTCCGGCAGGACGGCGACGTGCGGCACCTCGTGCGCGTCGACGAACGCGGGCCGGTACACGCCGTAGGGCGAGGCGGCCGCGGGCGGTGCGGTGACGTGGAAGCCGGGGTAGCTCGCCAGCGCGAGTTCGATCGCCGCACCGCTGAACGCGCGCCCGGCGACCTCCGGATCGGCGTCCTTCACCGCGACGTGCAGCAGAGCGCTCGCCTGCTGCTCGGTTTCGGCGTCGGGGCGATCGGTGCGAGCGAGGGTCCACTGGACGTCCGCCGGCGGCCTGGCCTTGAGCGCGCCTTCGAGTTGTTCTTTGGCCAGCGCGGCTTTCGCCTCGATGTCGAGTCCGGTGAGGACGAACGTCGTCTCGTTGCGGAAGCCGCCGAGCCCGTTCAGGCAGACCTTCAGGGTCGGAGGCGGCGGCTCCCCGGTGACGCCGCTGATCCGGACGCGGTCCGGGCCGTCCTCGGCGAGCGTCAGCGTGTCGAACCGCGCCGTGACGTCCGGCCCGGCGTAGCGGGCGCCGGTGATCTCGTAGAGCAGTTGCGCGGTAACGGTTCCGGCGTTCACCACGCCGCCGGTGCCGGGATGTTTGGTGATCACGCTGGAGCCGTCGGCGGAGATCTCGGCGATCGGGAAACCCGGGACGCCGATCTCGTGCTCGGTGAAGAAGGCGTAGTTGCCGCCGGTGGCCTGCGTACCGCATTCGATCACATGCCCGGCCGCGACCGCGCCCGCCAGCGCGTCGTAGTCGCCGCGCGCCCAGCCGAAGTGCGCGGCTGCCGGGCCGACGATCACCGACGCGTCGGTGACCCGGCCGGTCACCACGATGTCGGCGCCCGCGTTCAGGCATTCCGCGATCCCCCAGGCGCCGAGGTACGCGTTGGCGGTCAGGGTCTTGCCGAAGCCGAGTTCTTCCGCCCGCTGGACGAGGTCGTCGCCCTCGACGTGCGCGATGGCGACGTCGACGCCGAGTTTCGCGGCCAGTTCGCGAAGCGCGTCCGCGAGGCCGGCGGGGTTGAGCCCACCGGCGTTCGCCACGATCTTGACGCCCTTTTCCTTGGCCAGCGCGAGATTCTGTTCCATCTGGCGCAGGAAGGTCTTGGCGTATCCGCGGTTCGGGTCCTTCATCCGGTCCCGGCCGAGGATGAGCATGGTCAACTCGGCCAGGTAGTCGCCGGTCAGCACGTCGAGCGGGCCGCCGGTGAGCATCTCGTGGACGGCGGAGAACCTGTCGCCGTAGAATCCGGACGCGTTGCCGATCCTGATCGGGGTCATGCGAACTGCCCCGGTTTCCGTCCGGCGCCGGGAGGCCCGGCAAAGGCCTGCGCGATCCCGAGCCATTCCTCGACGTCCTTGCCCGCGGCGACCAGGCCGGTGTCGGCGGGATGACGCCGCTGGGGGATGACGAGGCAGAAGTCGACCGCGCTTCCGGTGAGCCGCTGCTCGGCGTCCTCGGGCCCGAACGCCCAGGTGGTGCCGTCGGGCGCGGTCAGCTCGACGCGGAATTCCACGGCGGGCGGGGAGAGCGAGTTGAGTTTGTAGGCGAAGTCGCGGGTGCGGGTCCCGAACCGGGCGATATGCCAGATCCTGGCCGTGTTCTCGCGCTCCAGGCCGAGCGCGTCGAAGATGTCCTGGCCGTGCGCCCAGGTCTCCATGAGCCGCGCGGTCACCATGGACGCGGCACTCATCGGCGGGCCGTACCAGGGGATCTTCTGCCCGTCGGGCACCGCGGCGAGCGCTTCGGCGAGTTCCGCGCGGCCGGCGCGCCACTCGGCCAGCAGCTCACGAGGCGGCGTCTTCGCGCCCTCGGCGGCACCGTCGTCGACGTAGGACTCGCCCGTCGCGAGCAGCCCTTCGATCTCGGCCTGCCACTCGGCCTCGGAGCCGCGCGCCGCGATCAGCGCCTTCTTGTCCGTCCAGGCCAGATGAGCGATCTGATGGGCGATCGTCCAGCCTTCGGCCGGGGTCCGCCTCGCCCAGTCCGACGCGGGCAGATCCGCCACCACGTCGTCGATGGCCTGCGATTCCGCCGCGAGATCCCCAAGGATCACGCCCAGGTCAGCCATGCCCGCCTCCTCGCGTCTTCTTCAGGCTGGCACCCGCCGCCGGAAAAATCAAGCACGCCTGATTGTTTTGTCGGCGCTCGAAGCACATGAGGACCCTTCCTTGCACCTAGGTACAGGGCCCGGCAAAGTCGCATAACCACTGGTCAAATGGGTGGCGGGCTTGTCGCGGCAGCCTGGCACCTCCTCGACTGTCCGCAGCGGACAGTTCCGGGGCGGCGGTGCCCGATTCGAGCGTTTTGCGGTGGGGTCGTGAGTGGCGATTCGGGTTCTGACCAAGGGTGGTTCAGGTACCCACTGCGTGACCTGTGGCGCTTCGTGCGCGTGATGCCTGGTTGTGAAGTGCATGTCGCTGTAGCGCCGAGGCTCACGATGGCGTTCCTGCCCGTCCGCGGCAGCAGGTCTGCCTCACGCAGGGCTTGAGCTCAGCTCGACATGTAGTGAAGGGCTCCTTCCCTACCCTGAGGGTAAGGAAGGAGGCCTTCACGGACCTGCGATCCCGGCCCGCCGCCCGCCGTAGCTGCTTCAGCGCTCCCCGACGGCCCGGCGTCGAACTCGCATGTCGTGAAGGGTCCCTTTGAGACCTTCAACGTCTCAAAGGGACCCTTCACGACATCCCCACGGACCGGGGCCTGGCATCAACCGCAGCCGGATCCCACGTAGGTACCTTTCTTGTCCCGCTTGAGGTACATGAAGGACCCCTTCCTTGCGCCTGGCGCAGTGAAGGGGTCCTTCATGTACTGGGGAAGGAGGCCTTCACGGACTCGGGTCTGGCATCAACCGCAGCCGGAACCACGTAGGTACCTAAGACACCCTCGGCTCTGACCCGAATCGCCACTCACGACCCCTCCGCAAAACCGTACATATAAGCATCAAGGGGACATCGACCAACGGCTAAGCGCCTTTGCCGGGACTCTGCTCCAGGCGCAAGGACGGGGGCCTTCATGTATTTCGGCGGCCGTTGTGAAGGCGGTGCTACTGGGGCGAACGTGGTGCTTGCCAGGTCGAGCGCCGGCGTCACAGTTGTCCCAACATCACCAGGGACCTCATCGGTGGGTTGTGAAGGGCCCCTTCCCTACCTTCAAGGTAGGGAAGGAGGCCCTCACGGACCGGTGAGCGACCCCTTGCCGAGTCCGCCTTACTTACCCGCCCGCTCGAATTCCCGGATCAGCACCGGGTACTGCTCTCCCCCGTGCCCGGCGGCGATCGCACGGTCGGCCATCGCCTTGAGCAGGTTCGGCAGTTCGGCGTTCACCCCCAGCGCTTCGCATTCCTCGACCAGGTGCGCCATTGCCCGCGCGTCGGTCTCCAAGGCGGAGACCTCGGCCGGGAAGGCCCCCTTGTCGACCTGTTCGGCGTATCCGGGCAGCCAATCGGCCACCCCGGCGGCGATCTGCCGCGCGAACGGCGCGTACGTCGCGGCGTCGACACCGGCGGTCTTGAGCATCGCCGTGCCCTGAAGCCACGCGTTCAGGACGCTCCACATCATGGTCAACCCGGCGACGTCGTACAGGGACGCCAGCCCGGGATCCTCGCCGAGATGGCTGACCGTGCCGAGCGCGCCGAGGTCGAAGTCCGGCCGCGGTCCGCTGAGCAGGATCACCGCCTCGGCGGTCCCGATCGCCGAAGGGATCGCCATGATCGCGCCGTCGGTGTAGCAGGCGCCTCGTTTTTCGGCCCAGGCGGCGGTTTCCCGTGCTTGGGCGGAACTGCCCGAGGACAGGTTGACCAGGGTCGTGCCCTCCAGTCCGGCGTCGCCGAGCAGGTCACGCACAGCGGAGTAGTCGGTAAGGCACAGGATCGTCACGCCGCCCGAGGCGAGCGCTTCGCCGATCGAAGGCGCGAGCCGCGCCCCTTCGGCGACCAGGGAATCGGCTTTGGCGGCCGTCCGGTTCCACACGGTCGTGGGATGCCCGGACTTCAGGAACGCGCGGGCGAGCGCGGTGCCCATCAGGCCGAGGCCGACGACCGATACCGGGGTGTTCGCGTTGTCAGTCATGGCACCATCGTCGACATTGATACCGGTATGAAGGTCAAGTGGGGAAAGCGATGAGAATCGGTGAACTGAGTCACCGGACGGGCGTCAACACGCATCAGTTGCGCTACTACGAAGCCCAAGGCCTCCTGGAGGCGAGCCGCGGCACGAACGGCTACCGCGAGTACGACGAGACGGCCTTGCTGCGGGTGAAGCAGATCCGGCATCTGCTCGCCGCCGGACTGTCGTCCGAGGACATCGCGTATCTGCTGCCCTGCGCGATCGGCGAGGAGCCCGAGCTGATCGGCTGCCCCGAACTGCTGGCCGCGATGCGCGAGCGGCTCGGGCGCCTGGACGAGCAGCTGGCCAAGCTGGCACGTTCGCGTGACGCGCTCGCCGAGTACATCGTCGTGGCCGAGCGCGTCGGCGGCGAGACCTATCCGCCCTTCGACGGCGCCGCCGCGTGAACGAGACACAGGAAGCGGTCCGGCTGCGGGAGCAGGGCACCGACGAGGCCCGCCTGCGGCTGATCGAGCTGGCCGCGCGGAATCCTCGGGACGCCGTGATCGCCTACCAAACCGCGTGGGCACACGATTCGGCAGGACTGGAGGCGGCAGCGGCCCCGTTCTACGAGCGGGCGCTCGCGGGCGAAGGTCTGTCCACAGAGGACAGGCACGGCGTGTTCGTCGGGCTCGGCAGCACGTATCGCGTCCTCGGCCGGTACGACGAGTCGCTCAAGACGTTGCGCCGCGGCCTCGGCGAGTTCCCGGACGACGCGGCGCTGAGGACCTTCCTCGCGATGGCGCTCTACAACGTCGGCGAAGCACGCGAAGCGGCGGGAACGCTGCTGAAGGTGCTCGCGGCGACGAGCGCGGACGACGGCGTGCAGCGGTACCGGCGCGCGGTCGAGTACTACTCGGACCATCTGGACGACGTCGAATGAGCCTTATTGACACCTTGTCAACATAGCCTTACTTTCACGTCATGAGCGCGTACGCCGAAATCACCTACGAGGTCGCCGACCGCATCGCGACGGTCACGCTCAACCGGCCCGAGGCCCGCAACGGCTACACCATCCGCATGGCCGACGAACTCGGCGACGCGATGGACCGGGCCGACCGCGACGAAGACGTCCGGGTGGTGATCCTGACCGGCAACGGCAAGGACTTCTCGGTGGGCGCCGATCTCTCCCAGGGCGGCTTCGACTTCGACCCGGAGACCGGCCCGGACGCGGCATGGCAGGAGCCGGCGGGACGTTGCTCGAAGCGGATCTTCACGATGAACAAGCCGGTGATCGCGGCCCTGCGGGGCGCGGCCGTCGGCGGCGGCATCACGATCACGCTGTCGTGCGATTACCGGCTGGCGTCCACGGACTCCCGGTTCGGTTTCGTGTTCGTCCGCCGCGGGATCTACCCCGAAGGCGCGTCCGCGTGGTTCCTCCCGCGGCTCGTCGGGATGGGCACGGCACTCGACTGGATGATCAGCGGCCGCGTGTTCGACGCCGAGGAAGCGAAAACCGCCGGGCTGGTCCACAGTGTTCACGAGCCCGAGGAAGTGCTCGGCAAGGCACGCGAACTGGCCCTTGAGATCGCCAGGACCACCTCACCCGTCTCGGTCGCGGTGACCCGGCAGCTGTTGTACCGGATGGCCAGCGCGGAGTCGCCGTTCCCCGTGCACGAACTGGACTCCCGGCTGATCGGCGGCCTTGGCTCCAGCCCGGACGCCGTCGAAGGCGTCGTGTCCTTCCTGCAGAAACGAGCACCGGAGTTCTCCATGCGCGTCGACACCGACCAGCCCGCCTACCTGCCGTGGCGGAACGCGTGACCGCCTATCCCCCGGAGCCCTGGAATCTGGCGGGTCAGGCGTACCTGTCGGTCTGGCGCGTCCCGGTGAGCGAACTGCCCGCGCTGCCCAACGGCGCCGAACCCGTCGTACTGGGCGGCCGCGCGCAGGTGTTCACCGCCTGGATCGACTACCAGGAGCCCGGACAGCTTCAGTATCACGAGCTGCTGGCGACCGTCGCGGTCCGCGGCAAGCGGCTCTCCAGCTCGATCACCGACATCTGGGTCGACAGCGAAGTCTCCCTCGCCGGTGGACGCGCGTTGTGGGGTATTCCCAAGGACCTCGCCGCGCTCGACTTCGCCCACGGGCGGACCTTCACCGCCTCGGCGGCCACCCACGAGGACTGGATCGCGACGGCGGCCTTCACCGCCCGCCCGAGTCTCCCGGTGCGGATGCCCGCGGCCTTCGACGTCGTCCAAATGCTGGACGGTCGTCTCAAAAGAAGCCCCGTCCGGGCGACGGCGAACCCGCGCCCCGCGACCGCGGATTGGCGGATCAACGAGTCCGGCCCGTTCGGCTTCCTCGCCGGTCAGCGGCCCGTGCTGAGCGCCTGCCTGCGCGACTTCAAGATCGTTTTCGGCGGCTGACCGGCCGCTCAGCGTGATCGTCTAACCCGCCAGGGTGAGACGACGACACGCCACCCATTGGGGCACGTGCAGCCTCCGACCCCTACATGTAGTCTCTGGGAACCGGCACCGCCCAGCGACGGGGAGACCGCTCGGGAGCGGTGGTCGGACAGCTTTGTGAACGTGCAGCGCACGGCCTTGTGAGGCCTTGTGGTGCTTCAACGCGCCCTTTTGGAGTGACGCATGTCAGTCGATACCGGTCAGCGGCCGCCCTCGTCCTCGGACACGACGCCCGCGACCGTGCGAGTCATCCGGCGGGACGGCAGCGTGTCCCCCTTCGACGCGAACAAGATCTCGGTCGCCGTGACCAAGGCCTTCCTCGCCGTCGAGGGCGGTGACGCGGCCGCCTCGTCGCGGATCCACCACCTGGTCAACGAACTGACCGAACAGATCGAAGCCACCCTGCTCCGCCACGCCGGTCCCGAGACCGCTCTGCACATCGAGCAGATCCAGGACATCGTCGAGCTCGCGCTGATGCGCGGCGAGCACCACAAGGTCGCCCGCGCGTACGTCCTGTACCGCGATGAGCGCGCGAAGGCCCGTGATGCCGAGAAGCCCGCTTCGTCCGATGTCGCCATCAGCGTCAAGACGGCCGACGGCTCGCTCCGTCCGCTCGACTGGGCCCGCGTCTCGCACGTCGTCGGCGAGGCCGTCGCCGGCCTGGACGACGTCTCGGCCGAGCCGGTGCTCGCCGAGGCCAAGCGCAACCTCTACGACGGCATCAGCGCCGACGAACTCGCCCTCGCCCAGATCATGGCCGCGCGCGTGCTCGTCGAGCAGGAGCCGAACTACTCCTACGTCAGCGCCCGGCTGCTGGCGGACAAGCTCCGCGGCGAGGCGCTCAGCTACCTCGCGGGCGTGCCGCAGCAGGCCAGCCAGAACGAGATGACCGCCCGGTACCCGCAGTACTTCCGGGACTACCTCAAGCGCGCCATCGAACTGGAGCTGGTCAACCCCGAGCTCCAGACCTTCGACCTGGACAAGATCACCGCGGCCATCCACGCCGAGCGCGACCTCGACTTCGGCTTCCTCGGCCTGCAGACCCTGTACGACCGATACTTCCAGCACCACAACGGCATCCGCTTCGAACTGCCGCAGGCGTTCTTCATGCGGGTCGCGATGGGCCTGGCGATCCGCGAGGACAACCGGGAAGCCCGCGCGATCGAGTTTTACGAGCTGCTCTCGACGTTCCACTTCATGGCGTCCACCCCGACGCTGTTCAACTCGGGCACCACTCGCCCGCAGCTGTCGTCCTGCTTCCTGACCACTGTGGACGATGACCTGGACTCGATCTTCCAGGCGTACAAGAACAACGCGCTGCTGGCGAAGTACTCGGGCGGTCTCGGCAACGACTGGACCCCGGTCCGCGGCCTCGGCGCGCACATCAAGGGCACCAACGGCCAGTCGCAGGGTGTCGTGCCGTTCCTCAAGATCGCCAACGACACCGCGGTCGCGGTGAACCAGGGCGGCAAGCGCAAGGGCGCGGCCTGCGCATACCTCGAGACCTGGCACGTGGACATCGAGGAATTCCTCGACCTGCGCAAGAACACCGGTGACGACCGTCGTCGTACGCACGACATGAACACCGCGAACTGGGTGCCCGACGAGTTCCTGCGCCGCGTCGAGGCCGACGCGCAGTGGACGCTGTTCTCGCCGAACGAGACCCCGGACCTGCACGACCTCTACGGCACCGCGTTCGCCGAGCGCTACCGCGAGTACGAGGCCGCCGCCGAACGCGGTGAGCTGAAGGTGTTCCGCAAGATCCGCGCGGTCGACCTGTGGCGCCGCATGCTGACCATGCTGTTCGAGACCGGCCACCCGTGGATCACCTTCAAGGACCCGTGCAACCTGCGTTCGCCGCAGCAGCACGTGGGTGTCGTGCACTCGTCCAACCTGTGCACCGAGATCACCCTGAACACCACCACCGACGAGGTCGCGGTCTGCAACCTCGGCTCGGTGAACCTGCTCAAGCACGTCACGCCCGAGGGCTTGGACACCGCGCGGCTCGAGAAGACCGTGCGCACCGCGGTCCGCATGCTCGACAACGTGATCGACATCAACTTCTACACGATCCCGGAGGCGCGCCGCTCCAACCTGCGCCACCGCCCGATCGGCCTCGGCCTGATGGGCTTCCAGGACGCGCTGTTCGAGATCGGTGTGCCGCTGTCCTCGGACGAGGCCGTGCAGTTCGCGGACACCAGCATGGAGCACATCAGCTACTACGCGATCTCGGCGTCGACCGACCTCGCCGAGGAGCGCGGCCAGTACCAGACGTTCGAGGGTTCCTTGTGGAGCAAGGGAATCCTGCCGATCGACTCGATGCAGCTGCTGATCGACGCGCGGCAGGGCGACGCGCTCGACGTCGACACCTCGTCCACTTTGGACTGGGCGCCGCTGCGCGAGCGGGTCAAGACCGTCGGTATGCGCAACTCCAACGTGATGGCGATCGCGCCGACCGCGACGATCTCCAACATCTGCGGGGTCGGCCAGTCGATCGAACCGCTGTTCCAGAACCTGTTCGTCAAGTCGAACATGTCCGGTGACTTCACCGTGGTGAACCCGCACCTGGTCCGCTCGCTCAAGGAGCGCGGGCTGTGGGACGAGGTCATGGTCTCGGACCTGAAGTACTTCGACGGCAGCCTCGGCCAGATCGACCGCGTGCCGGACGACCTGAAGGCGTTGTACGCCACCGCGTTCGAGATCGAGTCCAAGTGGCTGGTGGACGCCGGTTCGCGTCGTCAGAAGTGGATCGACCAGGCGCAGTCGCTGAACCTGTACATCGCGGCGCCCAGCGGCCGCAAGCTCGACGAGCTGTACCGCTACGCCTGGCACAAGGGCCTCAAGACCACGTACTACCTGCGGGCGCGGTCCGCGACGCACGTGGAGAAGAGCACCCTGCGCGGCACCGACGGCAAGCTGAACGCGGTCTCGGCCACCCCGGCCCCGGCCACACCATCGGCACCCAAGCCCGCTGCCCCGGCTCCCGCCGCTTCGTCCGCCCCGTCGGCTTCCGCCGCGGTCTCGCCGTCGCCCGCCGCCGCGGTCCCGGCCGTCCCGGTGACCGCCCCTGCCCCGGCCGCCAAGCCGGAGCCGAAGGAGCTGCCGCAGGTCTCGGACGTCGACTTCGTCGCCACCGACGGTGCCGCCTGCCGGATCGACGACCCCGACTGCGAAGCCTGCCAGTGACCGCCCGGTCGTGAGTGGCGATTCGTGTTCTGACCCGAATCGCCACTCACGACCCCCCAACTCTCAAAGTGAGCCTCCATGACCACCTTTGACCCCGCCACCGACGCCACCGGGCTCGGTGAGATCGAAGTCGGCGCCGCCCGGATCAACGTCGACGACAAGCGGATGATCAACGCCCGCGCCGACGTCAACCAGCTGCTGCCGATGAAGTACACCTGGGCGTGGGAGAAGTACCTCGCCGGCTGCAACAACCACTGGATGCCGACCGAGGTCGCCATGCAGGCCGACATCGCGCTGTGGAAGTCGCCCGACGGCCTCACCGAGGACGAGCGCACCATGCTCAAGCGCAACCTCGGCTTCTTCGCCACCGCGGAATCGCTGGTGGCCAACAACATCGTGCTCGCGGTGTACCGGCAGATCACCAACCCCGAATGCCGCCAGTACCTGCTGCGCCAGGCGTTCGAGGAGGCCGTGCACACGCACACCTTCCAGTACATCTGCGAGAGCCTCGGCCTGGTCGAGGGCGAGCTGTTCAACATGTACCGCGAGGTCCCGTCCATCTCGGAGAAGGACGCGTGGGCGCTGAAGTACACGCAGAACCTCGAGAACCCGGACTTCGAGACCGGCACCCCCGAGGCCGACCAGAACTTCCTTCGTGACCTGGTCGCGTTCTACGTGATCTTCGAGGGCATGTGGTTCTACACCGGCTTCGCGCAGATCCTCTCGCTCGGCCGCCGGAACAAGATGATCGGCATCGCCGAGCAGTACCAGTACATCCTGCGCGACGAGTCGATCCACCTGAACTTCGGCATCGACTGCATCAACCAGATCAAGATCGAGAACCCGCACCTGTGGACCGAGGAGTTCCAGGCCGAGATCCGCGGCATGCTGACCGAGGCGTGCGAACTCGAGGTCGCCTACGCCCGCGACACCATGCCGCGCGGCATGCTCGGGCTCTCGGCGGAACTGATCGAGCAGTACATGCACTTCATCACCGACCGTCGCGCGCAGCAGATCGGCCTCGCGCCCATCTTCGGCGAGACGGAGAACCCGTTCCCGTGGATGTCGGAGGCGATGGATCTCAAGAAGGAGAAGAACTTCTTCGAGACCCGCGTCATCGAGTACCAGTCCGGTGGCGCCCTCGACTGGGACTGATCGCCTGAACTGACGAAAAGGCCTGCTCGGCGCACTCGCGCCGGGTGGGCCTTTCGTCGTTCAAGCGCGGGCGAAGTACGGTTCCACCGCTTCCAAGCGCGGCACCGGGACGCCCAGCCGCCGCGCTTCGGCCAGGGTGTCCCGGCAGACCTCACGCGGCTCCTCGGCGTCGAGGTCGGAGTGCGCCGTGACGCTCACTCGCGCCGGTGCGAAATGAGCGGTCAGCCAGGCGAGAACGGGGGCCGTCAGCCAGGTGGGCGCCCGGAACAGCAGCACACCGACCCGGTGACGACGCAGGTCGAGGCCGCGCGCCTCGAGAAGCGGCAGCAGTTCGCGGCCGGTCAGCAGCCCCTCGCGCAGGGCGCCCGTCGACCCGGCCAGCTCGGACAGCGACCCCAGCCGCAGGCCCTGCGAGAGCAGCCCGGCGTCGGACACGAAATGGACCCACAGCCAGCCGCGGAAGTCGGGCCGCTCCTTGATCCGTAGCCCGGCCTCGCTAAACGCCTGGCGCACGGCCCGCTCACGCTCGGTCGGGGGCCGGCCGAGAGTGCCGAAGACAACCGACGGCAGCAGCATCCCGCGAAGCACGCCGTTCGCGTCGAACCCGCCACCGGCCTGGGGGAAGCCCCAGGCGATCCGGTCGAGGGGAAGTGGGCCGATCGCGGCCGTCGGCTCGGTCCAGATGTTGCCGAAGACCAGCACCGTGGCCTGGCCGACGCGCGGGGCCAGGAAGGCCGTCGCCTCCGGGAGGCGGTGGTGCGCCACGCTGAGCACGATCAGGTCGAAGTCGTGGTCCGGCTCCAGCGTCTCGCGGAGGCGCACCGGCCACTTCTCGACGACGCGCTGCCCCCACACCCGGCGCCGCGTATCGAGCAGGTCGAGGTCCACCGTCTCCCCGTACGTCGCCGCGCGGCCCGGCCGGACGTAGAACTCGACTTCGTGTCCCGCCTTCTGCAGGACCCGGCCGTAGACGGTGGCGATCACACCTCGGCCGAACATCAGGATCTTCAAGCGGCACCTCGGGGGGTAAGATCGAAGTGGAGGTTATCTCCACTTTCAAAAATATGGAGATGATCTCCACTTGTCAACGCGAGGGAGCGCATGACCGCCGACAAGCCGCTGCGGGCCGACGCCCGGCGCAAGCGCGAGGCCCTGCTCGCCAAGGCCCGGGAGGTCTTCGACGCCGGAGAGTTCTTCGACCTGCGCTTCGATGACTTCGCCAGCCTGGCCGGCGTCGGCACCGGCACGCTTTACCGCCACTTCCCCACCAGGGAGGCGCTGGCCGAGGCGGTCTACCACGGGGAAGTCGCCGCGCTGTGCGACCGTGCCCGACGGCTACAGGCCACGCTGCCCGCGGCTGAGGCGTTGGCGACCTTCCTCCGCGACATGGTCGGCCACATCGGTGCCCATGCGGGCCTGGCACGGACGCTGGCCACCCTCATGGCCGATCGTTCGGGTGCCCTCGCCGAAGGCGGCCAAGCGCTGGAGCAGGCCGTCACCGCACTGGTCGCCGCCGCCGTGCGGGACGGCGCCGTTCGCGACGACGTGGGCGCCGGCGCCGTGATGATGGCACTGCACGGCATCGGCGCGGCCCATGACCGCCCCGAGTGGCGGGCCGAGGCCGACGATGTCATCACCCTCGTGCTGGACGGGCTGCGCCGCCCACAGCCATAGCGCGCCTGGGTACTCTCCAAGGTGCTACTGGTTCGCCCGGCTTCCCAGGCCGGTCGAGGTAACAGGGAACCCGGTGTGAATCCGGGACTGCCCCGCAGCGGTATGTGGGAGCGAAAGCCGTCACCGTGCGAGACACGGTAAAGCACTGGGACATGGCGCCCCGGGAAGCGACGGCCGGTAGGAGCGAGCGAGTCGCCCACGAGTCCGAAGACCTGCCCGTGGTACGCGCGCCGACGGCGTGCGTGAGTCCGGGCCTCGTGGGATGGGCACGACCGAACGGCGGTCACTCCTGCGCGCTCCGGGCTCTCACGACAAGCTCGCGAGGAGAGAGCTGTGACCGAAATCGGCACGACTGTGCTGGGCTACCCCCGGATCGGACCGGACAGGGAGCTCAAGCGTTCACTCGAACGCTATTGGGCGGGCAAGATCGACGAGGCCGAACTGCTGGGCACCGGCCGCGCACTGCGCACCCGGGCCTGGCGGGAGCTCAAGGACGCGGGGCTGGATTCCGTCCCCTCCAACACGTTCTCCCACTACGACCAGGTGCTCGACACCGCCGAGCTGTTCGGAGCGCTGCCGGAGCGCTTCACGACGCTCGGTCTTTCGCCGCTCGATACCTACTTCGCCGCCGCGCGCGGGGTGCAGGACGCGCCGGCGCTGGAGATGACGAAGTGGTTCGACACGAACTACCACTACATCGTCCCCGAACTCGGCCCGGAGACGTCGTTCTCGCTCTCCGGCACCAAACCGCTCGACGAGTACCGCGAGGCACGCGCGATCGGTGTCGAGACGCGGCCGGTGCTGGTGGGCCCGGTGACGTTCCTGCTGCTCGCGAAGGCGAGCGAGACCGCCCCGGAGGGCTTCCGTCCGCTGGATCTGCTCGACGACCTCCTCGACGGCTACGTCGAGCTGTTAAGGCGCCTGCATGACGAAGGCGTCGAGTGGGTCCAGTTCGACGAGCCCGCCTTCGCCGCGGACCGCGACGAGCGGGAGCTCAACGCGCTCATCCGCGCCTACCACCGGCTGGCGAAGGTGACCGCGCGGCCGAAGATCCTGGTCGCCGGGTACTTCGGCGGTCTCGGCCGCGGCCTCGGCGTGCTCGCACGCTCCCCGATCGACGCGATCGCCGTCGACCTCGTCACCGATGAGTCCTTTGTGGACGCGGTCGCGGCCGAACCCGCCTTGCGGGACAAGGAGGTTCTGGCCGGTGTCGTCGACGGGCGCAACGTCTGGCGCACCGACCCCGCCCGCGCGCTCGGCCGGGCGGCGACGTTGCTCGGCACCGCCAGGTCGGTCAGCGTGTCGACGTCCTGCTCGCTGCTGCACGTGCCCTACGACGTCGAGCGTGAGGACGGGCTCCATCCGCGGCTGAAGGGCTGGCTGGCGTTCGCGAAGCAGAAGGTCGACGAGGTCGTCCTGCTCGGGCGAGCGTTGAAGGAAGACGGCGTCGACCTCTCCGCCGCTCGTACCGCGGCCGCGGATCGCGCGACGGCGGCCGACCTGGCCGACGCCGGGGTGCGTGCCCGGCTGGAGGCGCTGCGGCCGGAAGACACCGTCCGCTCCCCCTACGCCCGGCGCGCGGCGGCGCAGCAGGCCGCGCTGGAGCTGCCGCCCTTGCCGAGCACCACGATCGGCTCGTTCCCGCAGACCACCGACGTCCGCAAGGCGCGGGCCGCGCACAAGGCGGGCTCTCTGGACGACGCGGGCTACGAGGTCGCGATGAAGGCCGAGATCGAGCGTGTCATCCGGCTGCAGGAGGAGATCGGGCTGGACGTGCTGGTGCACGGCGAACCCGAGCGCAACGACATGGTGCAGTACTTCGCCGAGCGGCTGGCCGGGTTCGCGGCCACCGACTTCGGCTGGGTGCAGTCCTACGGTTCACGATGTGTCCGGCCGCCGATCCTGTACGGCGACGTCTCACGTCCGGAGCCGATGACCGTCGAGTGGGCACGCTACGCGCAGAGCCTGACCGGCAAGCCCGTCAAGGGGATGCTGACCGGTCCGGTGACGATCCTGGCGTGGTCGTTCGTCCGGGACGATCAACCGCTGGGCGAGACCGCCCGTCAGGTGGCGCTGGCCATCCGCGACGAGGTGCACGACCTGCGGAAGGCGGGCATCCGCGTCATCCAGGTGGATGAGCCGGCGCTGCGCGAACTGCTCCCGCTGCGCGCGGCGGCGCATGAGGCGTACTTCGCGTGGGCGGTTTCGTCGTTCCGGCTCGCGACGTCCGGGATCGACGACGCGACACAGATCCACACGCATATGTGCTACTCGGAGTTCGGCGACGTGGTGAAGGCGATCGACGCGCTCGACGCCGACGTCACCAGCATCGAGGCCGCGCGGTCCAAGATGGAGGTCGTCACCGACCTCGGCGCGGCGGGCTTCGGCCGCGGCGTCGGGCCGGGCGTATACGACATCCACTCGCCGCGCGTCCCCGGTGTCGACGAGGTCAGCGGGCTGTTGCGGACCGCCGTCGGTGCCGTGCCCGCCGAGCGGATCTGGGTCAATCCGGACTGCGGCCTGAAGACGCGCGGGTACGCCGAGGTCGAGCCCGCCCTGCGGAACCTGGTCGCGGCCGCCCGAGCGGTCCGCGCCGAGCTTTCCTGACGTTCCGTGAAGGCCTCCTTGAGGGACTCTGGGTCCCTCAAGGAGGCCTTCACGGACTCGGCAATCGCCTGGCCTGGCGCGTGGTCGAGGGCCGGGGGTCAAGCATGATCGATGAGCTCACCAAGCGTGGAGGATTCGGGACGGTGAACGTCCCAAATCCTCCACACTCACCCCACACGGCCTTCCGCCGAGGTATTGTCAGGACGTCAATAAGGGTGCGATGGTGGGGCGGCAGCCGATCTCAGCGGGGAGATGGTCACCATGGCGAACGCCGTCGAAAAGGTCACCGGGGCACTGCGCGAGCGGGTCCCGCCGCTCACGTCGATCCCCTTGCCGCGTTCGGTCGACCAGCGCTGGCTCGGCGCGACCTGGCCGGTCCGCGAACTCGCGCCCGCCCCGCCGGGCCTCAAACCCGTCCTCGGCGACGAAGGTCCGCCGGTCATCGGGCACGCGCTGGACTTCATGCGCTTCGGCATCGAGTTCGGCCTCAAACGCTACGAGACCTACGGCCCGGTGTCGTGGATGGGCGCGTTCGGCCGCCGCATCGTCGCGCTCTCCGGCCCGGAGGCCACGCAGATCGCGTTGGTGAACAAGGACAAGGCCTTCTCCCAGGAGGGCTGGAAGTTCTTCATCGAGCAGTTCTTCGACCGCGGCCTGATGCTGCTCGACTTCGGGGAGCATCACCTCCACCGCCGCATCATGCAGGCGGCGTTCACCCGGCAACGGCTCACCGGCTACGTCGACCAGATGGGCCCGGCCCTGCGCGAGGGCATCGCCGCGTGGGCGGACCGGCCGAACCCGCGGATCTACTGGTCCCTCAAGCAACTCACGCTCGACGTCGCGACGCGGGTGTTCATGGGGATGCGGTCCGGCGACGACGCGGCCGCGATCAACCGCGCGTTCGTGAATTCCGTGCGCGCGGGCACGGCCATCGTGCGCTTTCCCGTTCCCGGCGGCCGCTGGGCGGCGGGCTTGCACGGCCGCAAGGTCCTCGAACGCTACTTCTCGGCGAATCTGCCCGCGAAACGGGCGAGCGACGGCGATGACCTCTTCACCGCCTTGTGCCACGCCACCACCGAAGACGGTGACCGTTTCACCGACTCCGACGTCGTCAACCACATGATCTTCCTGATGATGGCCGCGCACGACACGTCGACCATCACCAGCGCGGCGGCCGTCTACCACCTCGCGAAGAACCCCGAATGGCAGGAACGCGCGCGCCAGGAGTCCCTCGCGCTCGGCGACGACGTGCCGGACATCGAGGCACTGGAGACCCTGACGACGCTGGACCTGGTGATCAAGGAAGCCCTGCGGCTGGTGGCGCCGGTTCCTTCGCTGGCAAGGAAGACCGTGAAGGACACCGAGGTTCTCGGCCACTTCATTCCCGAAGGGACACTCGTCGGGGTTTCCCCCACCGTCAATCATTTCGCCCCGGAGTACTGGACCGACCCGATGCGGTTCGACCCGGAACGCTTTGGCGAGGAACGCCGCGAGGACAAGTCGCACCGCTACGCGTGGATGCCGTTCGGCGGCGGCGCGCACAAGTGCATCGGCCTGCATTTCGGGACGTTCGAAGTGAAGGCGCTGCTGCACGAGATGCTGCGGGCGTATCGGTGGTCGGTTCCGGAGCACTACACGGCGCGCTGGGACTACGTCTCGCTGCCGGTCCCCGCGGACGGCCTGCCGATCCGGCTGGCAGCGCGCTGAACTCCGACCAAACGGACATTCACGATCGAGTACTCTTGGTGACATCCGGTCACCACTCGTGTAGTAGCGATCACCCTTTCAGCCGGTAGACACCCCGGATCGCGCATGATGCCGTGGCACTACACCCGGTCGGCTCATACCTAGTGTGGGCCCATGAGTTCGGACACCCGGTCTGAGCTGGCCATAAACCGCGCATGAAGAGGTGAAGTGTGCCCGAGCCTGGTTCCGCGCCAGGGTTGGTGGACGTAGCTCGGAGATGGGCCGAGACGCTCGCTGACACTAAAGGAGTATCGCTTCCCAAGGAGCAACTCGAACAGCTGCTGCTCGGCGTCGTCAAGGACGCCGTCCGGACCGAGCCCGATCACCAGCCCGCTGTGCGGCGCTTCTCCAAGCTCTATTCCGCCTCTCCCATCGGCATCGCGCTCGCCGATCCCAACGGCACGATCGTCGAGGCGAACATCGCCCTCGGCAAACTCCTCGGCTGCCGTCCCGCCGCCCTGCGCGGACGGGGGATCCCCGATCTCGGCTCCGCCGACCACGACGTCGCCCGGCTGCGGAACGCGCTCTCGCAACTCATGACCGCAGGCAGGCCGACCCAGCAGGAACGCCTGCTGCTGACCCACAGCGAGGAAGGCCCGCTCTGGGTCGACGTGACCCTGACCGATCTGCCCGGTGACCGGCCCGGTTCGACCTATCCGGTGCTGATGGTCGCCGACGCCAACGAGATCCACCTGCTGCAGGAACAACTGCTGCACCAGAACGTGCACGACCCGCTGACCGGCCTGCCGAACGCCACCGCCTTCGGCAACGCACTCGAAGCCGCACTGGCCGGGTCCGGCGACGAACAGATCGCGCTCGTCTACCTCGACGTCGACGGCTTCAAGGTGATCAACGACGGTCTGGGCGCCGGCGTCGGCGATCAGGTGCTGCGCGGGGTCGCGAAGAAGCTCACGTCCGTCTTCACCGGCAGGCACGACGGTTCGGTCGCCCGGCTGTCCGGCGACGGGTTCGCCGTCCTGCTGCGCGGCGACTTCACCCCGCCCGAGGTGATCGCGCTGGTCGAGCAGGCCTTGGAGGAACTGGTCGAGCCGATCTACCTCGGCGGGCACGGTATCGGGGTCAGCGCGAGCGCGGGCATCGTCGTCCGCGCGGTCGCCGACGGCGGACCCGAAGACCTGCTTCGCGCCGCGGAAATCGCCCTGCACCGCGCCAAGGAGGCAGGCAAGGCGCAATGGATGCTGTTCGATCCGGAACTCGACGCGCGCGACCGGGGCCGCTACCAGCTGGGCGCGGTCATCGCGGGCGCGCTGGAGAACGGCGAGTTCTCGCTGATCTACCAGCCGACGGTGAAACTCGCGAACCCCGACCAGCTGGCCGCGGTCAACGCCGGATTGCGCTGGAGCCACCCGGAGAAGGGCGAACTGGACTCGGACGAGTTCTACCCGCTCGCGCAGGTCACCGGGATGACCATCCCGCTCGGCCGGTGGCTGCTGGCCGAATCGCTCGCCGCCACCGCGAGGTGGCGGAACAGGTTCGGCGAAGCCGCGCCCGACGTCTGCGTGCGGCTGCCGAACCGGCTGGCCATCGAGCCCGATCTGGTGCTGCTGGTCAAGGAACAGCTCGACCGGCACAGCCTGCCCGCCCAGGCGTTGAGGCTGTGCACGGACCGCGAATCCGTGCTCGACCCGAACGGCGAGGTGCTCGACTCCTTCGCGGTACTGGCCGATCTGGGCGCCCAGCTCGTGCTGACGATCTCCGGCTCCGACGATCTCGAGCTGATCCCGCGGCACCGGCTGCCCGTCCGTCACGTGATCCTGTCCGGCGCCGTGGTCGACGCGCTGGCCGACGGCGAGGACGAAGCCGACGTCCGCCACCTGTGCCAGCTGGTCGCCAGGGCCAAGGAACTGAAACTCCGCATCGGCGCGGAAGGCGTCCACAATCACGAACAGGCCGAGCGGCTCCGGCGATACGGTGTGCTCGCGGCGCGCGGTTCGTTCGTCGCGGATTCCGCGACCGGGGACGAGGTCGACGAGCTCATCGAACGCCACACCGACATGACAGGATCCGTCCATGGACCAAGGTGACATCGCCCCGGACTTCACCCTTCCCGACGACAAGGGCGAGCAGCGCACGCTGTCGGACTTCCTCTCGTCCGGCCCCGTCGTGCTCTTCTTCTACCCCGCCGCGATGACCAGCGGCTGCACCGCGGAAAGCTGTCACTTCCGCGATCTGGCCGCCGAATTCGCCGAGGTGGGCGCGCATCGCGTCGGGATCAGCCCGGACGCCGTCGCCAAACAGCAGGAGTTCTCGGCCAAACACGGCTTCGACTATCCCCTGCTGTCCGATGTGGACGGTGTGGTGGCGAAACAGTTCGGCGTGTGGCGCAAGTTCAGCCCGCTGCACGCCAAGCGGCACACCTTCGTCATCGACACCGACCGCAAGGTGCTCGAAGTGATCAAGAGCGAACTGAAGTTCACCGTGCACGCCGACAAGGCACTCGCCGCCTTGCGCGAGCGCAAGACTAAGGACGCTTGAGCCGCCAGATCCTGGTGACGCCCGCGCAGGCGGGGGCGAGCGGCGGTTCGGTGGCCTCGTCACCGATCATCGTGAACCCCAGCCGTGCGGGCACGGCGCCGCTCGCGACGTTGTTCTCGTCGTGCCGGATCTCGACCTCCGGCGCGCCGAGCCGGAAGGCCTCGTCGACCAGGAGCTTCGCGGCCCTGGACACGAAGCCGCGACCGGTGTGGTGTCGGCTGAGCCAGTAGCCGATCTCGATCCGGTCCGGATGGATGATCATGCCCGTGCCGCCGACGATTTCGTCCCCGGCGAGGATCGCGAAATCGTAGGTCTTGCCTTCGGCCCAGTTCCTTGCGGTGTGCTCCAGGAAGCCGGCGGCTTCGCGACGGCCGTAACCGTTGGTGGCCCAGATCATCCACGCGCCGAGATGCGCGGCGGAATCCCCCGCGACGGTGGCGAGGGTTTCGAGTTGCCGCGGCTGCCAGCGGCGCAGCGTGACGACTTCGTCGGCGAGGGTCTCGGCGGGCGCTTCCATCCGCCCATGGTGACTCGCCTTCGCTCCGGGCGCCTCCGGTTTTCGGGCCGCGAGCAGCGTCCGAGGCACGCGAGGCCCCGCAGACGCTAGGAACGGTCCTTTCCTGGCGAATTTCGCAAGGAAAGGACCGTTCATGGCGCCGAAAGGACCGATGATCAGGTCAGGATCGCGCTGTCCGGGATCTCCGTGTCGTTCTTCAACGCGTCGAAAAGCAGCTTCGACTTCGTCTTGTCCCAGTTCTCCGCCGAGCCGTTGGTCACCGGCACCGTCGTGGTGACGACGCCGCCCGAGGAGATCCCGCGCATCGCCAGTGCCAGCCCCACCAGGTTGTGCACGTGGTCGCCGGTGTCCATCGTCAGCGCGTCGGGTCCCGTCGACAGCAGCGGGAACAGCGAGAACGGGTTCAGCAGGGTGCCGGGGCTGCCGATCTCGCTGACCAGCGCGCCGATGAACTTGCGCTGGTTGGCGACGCGGTCGAGGTCCGAACGCGGCGTCGCGTCGCTGTGCCGCATGCGGACGAACCCGAGCGCCTGCGGACCCTGGAGGTCCTGGCAGCCCGCGGGGATCTTGATCTTGGTGAGGGTGTCCTCCATCGGCTTCTCGACGCACATGTGGACCCCGCCGATCGCGTCGACGATCTTGGCGAACCCGCCGAAGCCGATCTCGGCGTAGTGGTCGATGCGCAGGCCGGTGGCGCCTTCGACGGTCTGCGCGAGCAGTGCCGGGCCGCCGATCGAGAACGCGGCGTTGATCTTGTTCTTGCCGTGCCCAGGGATGGTCACCTGCGAGTCGCGCGGGAGGCTCAGCAGCGTCGGCTTGGTGCTGTTGGACGGGACGTGCGCGATCATGATGGTGTCGGTCCGCTTGCCGCCGCCGGCGGCCTTGGAGTCGCCGGTGACCAGCTTCTCCTGTTCCTCGGCCGTCAGCCCGTCCCGGCTGTCGGAGCCCACGATCAGCCAGTTGGTGCCCTCGGCCGCGACGGGGCGGCCGGAGTACTCGGCCAGCGCGTCGACGCGGTTGATGGAGAACTCCAGGTACACCCACACGCCGGCGAGGAACACCACGAACACGGTCAGCAGGGTGACCAGCACCTTGCCGAAACCCCAGCGCTTGCGTCGCGCCGGCGGCCTCGCGCCGTCGGCCGGACGGCCGGGCGGGGGCCCTGGACGGCGCGGTGGCGGACCGGCGGGGCGTTCCTGGCCCCCGTGCCCCATGGGCGCGGTCCGCTCGTCGTACGGGCTGCTCCCCCGGCCGGGCAGCGGCATCATCTGCGCCGGCTGGTGCCGCCGAGGGCGGCCGGACGGCGGCCGCTGTGGCGGCATCCGTCGCCCTCGGTCGTCGCCTCCATACGTCATGCCGAATCACCCGTCCCGATTTCGCGTGTAGGGCCCAGTCAACCGCAGACCCTAGGTGAAGGACGTCCGGCACCCCGCATCGGTTGGGTGGCGTTCACCGTCCGTTTTCGGCGAATCCGAACTGGTGGACCTTGAGATACCCCGAGCGGAACCCCGCTTCGGAGTACGCCAGGTAGAACTCCCACATCCGCTTGAAGACGTCGTCGAAGCCCAGTTCGGTGATGTCGTCCCACCGGTGGGTGAACCTCTCCCGCCACAGCCGCAACGTGTGCGCGTAGTCCTGGCCGAATTCGCGCACCCCTTGCAGTTTCAGCCGAGTGTTGGCCAGCATGCCCTGTTCGATCGAGGTGGTCGACGGGATCAGCCCGCCGGGGAAGATGTACTTGTGCATCCAGGTGTACGAACGGGCCGCGGCGAGCATGCGTTCGTGGTCCATGGTGATGGCCTGGAGGCCGAACCTGCCGCCCGGCTTCAGCCGCTTCCCGATGGTCTCGAAGAACGCAGGCCAGTACGGCTCGCCGACGGCCTCGATCATCTCGACGCTGACCACGGCGTCGTACTCGCCGGTCGAGTCGCGGTAGTCGCACAGCCGGACGTCGACGCGGTCGGCGAAGCCCGCCGCCGCGATGCGCTCGGTCGCCAGCTTCGCCTGCTCCTCGGAAATGGTCAATGACGTGACCTTGGCCCCGCGTGCGGCGGCCCGGATCGAGAGTTCACCCCAGCCGGTGCCGATCTCGAGCACCGTGCTGCCTTCCCGGACGCCCGCGTAGTCCAGGACGCTGTCGATCTTGCGGTGCTGCGCGGCGGTGAGGTCGTCGTCCGGGCCGAACAACGCCGACGAGTACATCATCGACGGGTCCAGGAATGTGCCGAACAGCTCGTTGGACAGGTCGTAATGGCGATGGATGTTCGCCCGCGCCCCCTCCACGGTGTTCTCCTCGGTCGCGGGGTGGCCGCGGTCGACGAACCGGCGGAACCGTTGCAGCAGCGGCGGGACGAGCGTCGCCATCCGTTCCGCGAACGGGGTCAGCACCTCGGCGAGCGCGTCGCTCGTCCAATCGCCGACCAGGTAGGCCTCGCCGAAGCCGATCTTCGCGTCCACGCCGAGGCGGTGGAAGAAGGCGGCGGGGCGGTTGAGCCGCATCTCGGGCGCGTCCGGGCCGCCCGCGCCCAGCTGCGAGCCGTCGGGCATGCGCACGCGGACGTTCAACGGGCGCACCGCGTGCCGGAACAACTGCTCGGCGATCCGCGCCCGGAACGGGGAATGCGGCGGGGTGGCCAGCCCCGGCCACCGTGTTTCGTTTGGGACGGGCAGGCCGGCCGAACCGGCCGCCCGATCGACGCTGAACGTGGACATGAGTACTCCCTCCCACCCGGTTCAGACCGGGATCCGCAGCCGTTCCGAGCTCGGCCGTCCCCAGGCCCCGCTCAGTGTTTCGTCGATTCCCCCGGCTTCGATCAGCTCGAGGGTGAAAGCCCGTACGAGGCGGTTCCAGACGCGAGATCTGCGTAACATCGCATGCCCTTCGCCACCGATCTCGAACCGCGCGGACCGCGACGTCACCTTTTCGGCACGTTCGGCGAAAGCGTGTGAGGCCACCGGATCGGTCATCCGGTCCTTGGTGCCGTGCGCGATGAGCACGGCGCGACCACCGACGGCGTCGATGGATTCACCCGGTGGTGTCCACGGCGCCAGCGCGCAGACGCCGGCCACGGCCGGATCGTCGGCGACGCGCAGGGCGACCCGCCCACCCATCGAATGGCCGACGAGGATCACCGGCACATCCGGATGCTCCTCGTGAACGCGGTCCAAGGCCCAGCGCGCGTCGGCGAGCGCGTCGGTACCGTGGTCGTTCCAGCCGTAGATCCGGTTGCGCAGCAGCCGCACCTCGACCCCGTGCTCCCGGCACGCCCGGTGGACGTCCTTCGCCAGCGGAACCATCCGCTGGTACGCCAGCCGCCACGGCGCCACGCGGGCATGACTGTGCTCCGCGCCGCCGTGCAGTACCAGCACCACGGCTTTCGCCTGGCCGCGTGCTCGCCAAGTCCGCACCGCGGGATCAGCCTCGTTCACCCTGGACCCTCCAGTCTCCGAAACCCCGGCCGCAGTGATCGGGTCAACCTCGATCATGACCCGATGTATTCCACTTCGGCCATTGGTCCACGCGATACATTCGTCGCTGACCTCCAGACGGAAAGGCGGATGTGGTGAGCACCACCGAACGTTATGCAGACGTCGCCGAACGGCTCGCGGAAGCCGAACGGGGTAACGCGGCGCAGATCCGGAAATCGGCCGAGCTGATCCTGGACGTCATCCGGGCGGACGCCCTGGTGTTCACCGCCGGGGCCGGGCATTCGCTGGCCGCGGTCGCCGAGACCTTCTACCGTGCGGGCGGCCTCGCCTGCGTGTACCCGGTCTACCACCCCGAACTGCTGCCGTTGCACGGCGCGCAGCACAGCACCAAGACCGAGCGCCGCTCCGGGCTCGCCGAAGAGGTGCTGGCCGAGCGCGCGCCGGGTCCGGACGACCTGCTGGTGGTGTTCTCGACCTCGGGCGTCAACCCGTACCCGGTCGAACTGGCCGCCGGGGCGCGGAAGCGCGGGGCGTCGGTCATCGCGGTGAGTTCGGCCGCGTCCGTGGCCGCGGCACCCAAACGCGCGGCGACGACACTGATCGAAGAAGCGAGCATCGTGCTCGACTCCCACGTCCGCCCCGGCGACTCGAGCTACCCGCCGGACGCGCCGCGGACCGCGCCACTGTCCACTGTGATCAACGCGTTCCTGTGGAACCTCGTCCTCGCCGAGGTCGTGGACCTCGGTGCGGCGCAAGGCGTCGACATCCCGCTGTGGCGCAGTTCCAACGTGGACGGTGGCGACGAGGCCAACGCCGCGTTGCTGGCCAAGTACGGCGAGCGGGTCCCCGCTCTCCGCTAGCTCCGCGTCCGCGCGGACGAGTTCCTTGACTCGTCCGCGCGACCCTTCTACGGTCACATACCGACCGGTCGGTGTCCGCAGGAGGTCCGTGCCCATGCCCGAGATCCACGGTGATTGCGCGGCGGGGTTCGAACCCGTCCTTGCCGCCTTCGAGGAGAACTTCGCCGGACGCGGCGAGATCGGCGCCGCCTTCTCGGTGACCCGGCACGGCGAGACCGTGGTCGACCTCTGGGCGGGCTGGGCCGATCCGGACCGGACGATCCCGTGGCGGGCGGACACGCTCACCAACGTCTGGTCGACCACCAAGGGCATGACCGCGCTCTGCGCGCACCACCTCGCCGACGCCGGCCTCCTCGACCTCGACGCGCCGGTCGCGAAGTACTGGCCGGAGTTCGCGGCGGCGGGCAAACGGGACATCCCGGTGCGCTGGCTGCTCTCGCACCGCTCCGGCGTGACCGGCATCGGCCTCGACCGGCCGGTGACGGTCGAGGAACTGTACGACTGGGAGCACATCACCGGACTGCTCGCCGCGCAGGCGCCGCTCTTCGAACCCGGCACGGTCAGCGGCTACCACGCGCTGTCGTTCGGTTTCCTCGTCGGCGAGGTGATCCGCCGGGTGAGCGGACAGGACGTCCGCGCGTACTTCGCCGGGCACATCGCCGGCCCGCTGGCCGCGGACTTCCGGATCGGCCTGGACTCCGACGACGATCTGACGCGCTGCTCCACCCTCGTCGAACCCGTGCTCGGCGACGAGATGAAAAGCGCACTGGCGCAGGCGTTCGCCAACGCCGGACCGCCCGCCCTCGCGGCGCTGGCGAACCCACGCGTCCAAGGCCGTGACGCCAACGATCCGGCCTGGCGGCGCGCGATCCTGCCCGCCCTGAACGGACACGGAACCGCCAGGGCCATCGCGACCATCTACGGCGCGCTCGCCTCCGGCCGTCTGCTCTCGGCCGGAGCGCTCGCGACCGCCCGCGAAGGGCAGGGCCGCGAGGCCGACATCGTCGGCGGACTGGGTAACGAATGGGCGCTGGGGTTCTACCTCGGCAGCGAGGAACGCGGCTTCGGCCCGAACCCGCGCGCGTTCGGGCACGACGGGCTCGGCGGCTCGTCCGGCGGCGCGGATCCCGAGAGCGGGATCGCCTTCGGCTACACGATGAACCGGATGGGGCCGCTGATGCGGGACGATCCGCGGAAGATGGCGCTGGTGAACGCGACCTTCGCCTCCCCCGCCCTCACCTGATTGCCCCTCCCGCGCGCGCTATGAAGGACGCTTTCATTGCAAATTTTGCAATGAAAGCGTCCTTCATAGCGCTCTTGAGGTCACGCGACAGCAGCAGGCTCCTCCGAGAACTGCGTCAGGTACAGCGCCGAATAGCGCCCTTCCCGCGCGAGGAGCTCTTCGTGCGTTCCCCGCTCGACGATCTCCCCGTGCTCGATCACCAGGATCTGGTCCGCCGCCCGCACGGTCGACAACCGGTGCGCGATGACCAGCGCGGTCCGTCCGTCGAGCGCGTCGGTCAGCGCCTCGCCCACGGCTGCCTCGGACTGCGAGTCCAGATGCGCGGTCGCCTCGTCGAGGACGACGACCCTCGGCTGCGCCAGCAGGAGCCGGGCGATGGTCAGCCGCTGCCGTTCCCCGCCGGAGAGCCGGTAGCCCCGCTCCCCCACCAGGGTCTCCAGCCCGTCCGGCAGGTCCCGGATCAGCTCGGCCAGCCGCGCCTTCTCCAGCGCCGACCAGATCTCGGCATCGGTGACGCCGGGCCGCGCGTATTCGAGGTTCGCCCGGATCGTGTCGTGGAAGAGGTGCCCGTCCTGGGTCACCACGCCGACGGTTTCCCGCAGCGCGGCGAAGCTCAGGTCGCGAACGTCCACATCGGACAAGCGGACCGATCCGGCGTCGACGTCGTAGAGGCGCGGCAGCAGCGAGGCGATCGTCGACTTGCCCGCCCCGGACGAACCGACCAACGCCACCATCTGCCCGGGTTCGGCGCGGAAGCTGATGCCGTGCAATACCTCTTCGCCACCTCGGTGATCCAAAGTGGACACATCCTCCAGTGACGCCAGCGAGTACCGGTCCGCGGCGGGGTAGCCGAACCGGACGTCCGAGAACTCCACCGAAACCGGGCCTTCGGGAACGCGGCGCGGCTCCGACTTCTCTTCGATCATCGGCTTGAGGTCGAGCACCTCGAAGACCCGCTCGAACGACACCAGCGCGGTCATCACGTCCACCCGGACGTTCGCCAGCGCGGTGAGCGGCGAGTACAGCCTGGTCAGCAGCAACGCCAACGCCACGACGGTGCCCGGCGCGAGCGCCCCGGTCAGCGCGAGGTAGCCGCCCAGCCCGTAGACCAGGGCCTGCGCGAGCGCGGAGACCGTGGTCAGGCTGGTCAGGAACCAGCGCGTCAGCATCGCCGTCCGCACCCCGATGTCGCGCACCCGACCGGCCCGCGAGCCGAAGTCGCCCACCTCACGCGCCGGGTCGCCGAACAGCTTCACCAGTGTCGCGCCCGGCGCGGAGAACCGTTCGGTCATCTGCGTGGTCATCGACGCGTTGAGCCCGCCGGCCTCCCGCTGCAGCTCGGCCATCCGCCGTCCGAGGCGCCGCGTCGGCAGGATGAACACCGGCAGCAGCACCAGCGCCAGCAGCGTGACCTGCCAGGACAGCGTCATCATCACCACCAGCGACAGCACGAGCTGGATCACGTTGGTGACCAATCCGGACAGTGTCGCGGTGAACGTGCGCTGCGCGCCGATGACGTCGTTGTTGAGCCTGCTCACCAGCGCGCCGGTGCGAGTGCGGGTGAAGAACGCGACCGGCATCCGCTGCACGTGCCGGTACACCGCGAGCCGCAGGTCGAGGATGATCCCCTCGCCGATCCTCGACGACTGCGCCCGTTCCGCCAGCCCGAGTCCGGCGTCGATCAGCGCCAGTACCGCGATCACCACGGCCAGCCACACCACCAGCGCGACGTCGTGCCCGCCGATGATCGCGTCGACCACCTTCCCGGCCAGCACCGGCGTGCTCACCGCCAGCACCGCCGACACGACAGTGAGCACCAGGAATATCAGCAGCCTCCGCCAATGCGGCCTGGCGAACCGCGCGACGCGGCGGAGCGTGCCCTTGTGCAGACCCTTCGGAACGTCGGCGGACTTCATCGCCGAATTCATCAGCGACCAAGTGTTGTCCATGAGAACCCTCTCTTACCCCCAGAACCTCGATATTAGTCGAGGGTTTTCCCGGATATACGCATCACCAACACCGGAGCGCACCGGATGCTTCCCGGTTTCCACGTCCTCTTTCCGGCGGACGCGGCCACGTCGGTAGCCTGAGCCGGTGACCATGGACCCCGACCGGCGACGACTGACCACAGACCTGGTCTTCTACACGGGCTGTCTCGTCTTCGCCGTCGTGAACACGGCCGTCGCGGAATTCTACGGTTATCGCGTGTGGGCGAACTTCGCTGTAGCGGGTTACGGCCTCGCCGTGGCCCACTCCGGCTGGCTGCTGGTCGCCGCCCGGCGCGGCGAACGCCCGTCCGCCCTGCTCGGTTCGCGGTGGATCGGTATCGGGGCGATCGGCCTGTTCGCGATGATCCTTCCGTTGGGAATGCTCGTCATTCGCCGTCTGACGGGAGTGGACTGGCTCGTCACGCCGAACTCGTGGGCCGCCCAGCCCGAGGTCTGGGTGATCGAACGGTCGGCGAAACTCCTTCTGGAGAACGGAACCCCGTACGTCGACGTCACCGCGCTCGGTCGCGCGGTGGAAGTAAACGATTACACGCCATACGGTCCGGTGATGACCGTGTTCGGTCTGCCACGTGCCTTGTCGGGTGGCGGACCGGTTGCGAACGCCCTCACCGACGCGCGCTGGATGTTCGCGCTGGCGGCCGTCGCGTGTGTGCTGCTGACGCTGCGGCTGCTGAAGTGGCCGAAGATCCCGGTCAGCGCGGCGCAACTCGCACTCGCCTGCCCGTTGACCGCGCTGACCTGGGCGGTCGCCGGCCCGGATCTGGCCATCGCCGGCCTGCTGGTGTTGTCCTTCGCGCTGGCCACGACCGGCCGCGCGATGCTGTCCGGTCTGGTGCTGGCGCTGGTGGTCAGCGCGAAACTCATCGTCGCGCCCGCGATCGTGGTGCTGGGTGTCCTGTTGATCACGCGGCGTGGTCCTCGCGCACTGGGCGGATTCGCCGCGGCACTCGTGGTGACGACCCTCGTCCTGCACGTACCCGTCTACCTGGTCGACCCCAAGGCTTTCGTCGAACACGTCTTCCGGTTCCCACTGGGAATCGGCGTGATCAAGTCACCGGCGGCGAGCCCGTTGCCCGGCCACCTCATCGCCTCGCTCGGCCCGGTGGGCACGGCGATTTCCTTCACCCTGCTCGGGATCGCGGCCGTCGCGATCCTGGTCTGGCTGCTGCGCCGTCCTCCCGCGACCGGTTCGGACGCGCTGCTGCGCATGGCCGTCGGGCTCGTCGCGCTGATCATGCTCACTCCGGCGACCAGGTACGGGTACCTGGTGTATCCGCTGGTCCTCCTCGGTGCCAGGCTGGCCTTCCTGGCCGCGGAAACCCGTGAAACAGCGGTCCCTGGAAAGGGAACTGCGCCCCCCGCGCAGCAGTCCGCTACTTCCTCGTGACTACTTCTTCTTGACCCTGGTGGCACCGCCACGGCCGCGCAGCTGGACTCCGGACTCCGAGAGGACCCGGTGCACGAACCCGTACGAGCGACCCGTGGACTCCGCGAGGGCGCGGATGCTCGAGCCCTTCTCGTATTTCTTCTTCAGGTCAGCGGCCAGCTTGTCACGCGTGTTGCCGGTGATCCGCGCGCCTTTCTTGAGATCAGCCACGTCGATCGCCTTCCCGCCGAGAGTGTTCTGGGCCACATAACGGCCCCTGTCGCCGCAATGATCGAACACTGAGCGCCGGAATGCCAGACGACGAGCGCAAAACTGCCGAAACCGCGATCACATTGGGCCATTTCAGTGGCCGGATGGCATCGATCAAGCACCCGAACGGACGCAGGCGTCACGCAAGCTGGACAAGTTCCAGATAATCCGCCGACCAATGGTCCTCGGTTCCGTCCGGCAGCAGGATCACGCGTTCCGGCTCCAGCGCCTCGACGGCGCCCGGGTCGTGCGTCACCAGGACGACGGCTCCGGCGAAGCTGCGCAAAGCGTC
Organism: Amycolatopsis sp. WAC 01375; assembly: GCF_003947325.1. NCBI lineage: Bacteria > Bacillati > Actinomycetota > Actinomycetes > Pseudonocardiales > Pseudonocardiaceae > Amycolatopsis > Amycolatopsis sp. WAC 01375. Next base: position 137,138 of record NZ_QHHW01000022.1, on the reverse strand, counting down.
CAGCACCTGGGCACGGCTGGCCGGGTCCAGGTTGTTCGTCGGCTCGTCGAGCAGCAAAACGTTGGCAGCGCTGGACACCAGACCGGCGAGCGCGAGCCTCGTCTTCTCACCACCGGAGAGCGTGCCGGCGGGCTGATCGAGTTGCTCGCCGGTGAAGAGGAACGACCCGAGAAGGTTCCGCAACTCTTGCGCTCCCGTGTCCGGAGCGAGGTGACGGATATTTTCCCACACGGACGCATCGTGGTCGAGCGTTTCATGTTCCTGTGCGTAATAGCCCAAACGCAATCCGTGACCCGGAATGACCCCGCCGGTATCCGGAGTTTCCATTCCGCCGAGCAAGCGGAGCAAAGTCGTCTTTCCGGCACCGTTCAATCCGAGTACGACGACCTTCGAACCGCGATCGATCGCGAGGTCCACTCCGGTGAAGATCTCGAGCGAACCGTAGGACTTCGAGAGCCCCTCCGCGGTCATCGGCGTCCGGCCGCAGGGCGCGGGCTCGGGGAACTTGATCCGGGCGACCTTGTCGGCCTGACGGGTCTCGTCGAGCGCGGACAGCATCTGCTCGGCGCGGCGGGCCATGTTCTTGGCGGCCACCGCCTTCGTCGCCTTGGCACCGAGTTTCGCGGCCTGCTGCTGCAGCGTGGCCGCCTTCTTCTCGGCGTTCGCCCGCTCGCGGCGGCGGCGCTTCTCGTCGGTGGCGCGCGCGTCGAGGTAGCGCTGCCAGCCCATGTTGTACAGGTCCAGCTCGCTTCGGGTCGCGTCGAGGAACCACACCTTGTTGACCACGTCCGCGAGCAGGTCGACGTCGTGGCTGATCACGACGAGACCGCCGTCATGCTGCTTGAGGAATCCGCGCAGCCAGGTGACGGAGTCGGCGTCGAGGTGGTTGGTGGGCTCGTCGAGCAGCAGGATCGTCTCGGATTTGCCGCCCGCGCCCGCTTCGGCGGCGGCGAACAGGATCCGGGCCAGCTCCACGCGACGGCGCTGACCACCCGAGAGCGTTTGCAGGGTCTGGTCGAGCACGCGATCGGCGAGGCCGAGGTTGGAACAGATCCGCGCCGCTTCGCTCTCGGCGGCATACCCACCGAGGGAGGCGAAGCGCTCTTCGAGACGGCTGTAGCGGCTGATCGCCTTGTCGCGTTCCTTGTCGTCCACCAGCTCCGACATCGCGGTCTGCGCCTTTTCCATGTTGCGCATCAACGAGTCGAGGCCGCGGGCGGAGAGCACGCGGTCTTTCGCGGTGACGGACAGGTCGCCCTCACGCGGATCCTGCGGCAGGTAGCCGAGCTCGCTGCTGCGGCGGACCTCGCCGGCATGCGGCTCACCCTCCCCCGCCAGCACCTTGAGCGAGGTGGTCTTGCCGGCGCCGTTGCGGCCGACCAGGCCGATGCGGTCGCCCTGCTGGATGCGGACGTTGGTTTCGTCGAGCAGAATGCGCGAACCGGCACGCAGCTGCAGGCCAGAGGCCGTGATCACGGGAACTCCCGGTAAAAGGGGGTGGATGAGCGGACAGCTTCGACTCGCCTGCCGTCGAGCAGGCGAGGAGCTCACTCCAAGAGGATGTCCACACGATCAGTGTACGGGCAGCTGTCGAACGATTTTATCGGACCGTGCCCGACGTCACGGCCCGGAGAGGGTGATCTCGACCGCGACCGCCCGTTCGGCCGCGTCCTCGAGCACCGTGCGGCGCGGTTCGGCGATGTCGAGCACACGACGTTCGGCACGCTTGAACAATGGCGCCAGCCGCCTGTCCTCACGCAGTGTTTCCAGCGCCCGGCGGTCGCCGCCGAGCACGACAGCGTCCACTTCGGACAGTTGCGGGACAAGTACCTCGAACGCGTCGTCCGCGGCGGACCGAAGCGCTGTGCGTGCTTGCCCTTCCCTGCGCCGCGCGAACCGCTGCTGCGACCAGCCACCCGCCGCGGACCTGCCTTGGACCAGATGCCGGTCCGTCCTGGACTGGACGACCACTCCCCCGCGTGCGATCCCGACACTGTGCCCGCCGCGACGCACCAGCAGGAGCGCGATCCTTCGCGAGATCAGCGCGTGTTCGATGAGCGGGCCGACGGCGAGACCCGGCAAGGTTCCTTCGGCGTTCAGCGGTCCGAAAGGGACGGTCGCGACGGCGACGACGCCGTTGTCCGCGGTGACCGTGACGGTGTCCGCCGCGAGTTCCGTCGAGCGGACACCGTCGTTGCGGACGGCGAAGCGGGCGTACCAGCCTTCGAGGCGATCCGGGGCGACCTCGACAGCCCGTCCCCCGCCCGCCACCTGCCGCTCCTTCGCCATGGGTCCAACGTACGGGGCCCGGCGCGGATCGGCAGGCGATGCCCAACTCCGCACTCGCGTGATCAGAGACGTAACTCGCGTGATTGGAGACGCAACTCGCGAGTGTCGTCTCCAATCACGCGAGTGCGGTCTCTGATCACGCGTGAAGGCCCCCTTCCCTCGGCTGAGCCGAGGGAAGGGGGCCTTCACGCGCACACCGAAAGGACTAGACCGGCTTCACCGGCCCGCGCCCGACCGACTTCCCGACGCCCGCGGGCCGCTCAGCCACGGCGGGCTGTACGAAACCGTTGACGTGCAAGGAGACCGAGCGGATCGACCCGGTGTCGCCACCGACGACGTCCGCCGCGGTGAACGTCCAGGTGCCGTCGGCGGTACCGGCGGCCAGGCCGCCGAGCGCCTGCACCGGCTTGTAGGTGCCGGTGAACGGCGCGTTCGCCGAGCTCACCGAACTGAACGCGGTGGCCGCGTTGTCGGCGAAGACGACCTGGCACAGGTTGTTGCCCGAGCTGCCGCTGCGCTGGAACACGGTCGCCTTCGCACCGGAGGGCGAGGTCAGCGTGCCGACCAGGTCACCGACGTACGAGTGGTTGATGCCCACCGTCGTCGAGGTCTGGTCGGCGTTGCAGGTCGCCCCGTCCACCGAGAACGTCAGCTTCGACGCGCGCCCGACCCCGCTCACCGTGATCGGCACGGTCACGCCGGTGGGGTCGCTGTCCGGGATCGCCACCGCGGCCCCGGCGTAGGCGAAGTCCTGCGTCACCGGCGACGGGGTGCCGACCGGCAGCGAGAACGTGGACGTGGTCGGCGAGAACGAACCCGCGAAGGTCACGCGCGCGTTCAGCACCACCGGCACACCGAGTTCCTGCGTGGCGGGAACGGTGATGGTGAAGTCGTTCACGCCGGTCTGCCCGGGGCTGATCGTGCCGTACGACTTCGACCGCGGCGCCACCGTGACACCTGGGGTCGAGCTGGAGAGCACGACGCTGGTGGACGTCGCGGTGCCGTCGCCGCGGTTGGTCACCGGAACGGTCACCTTGGCGGTGTCGCCCGGGTCGAGCGCGGAGCCGCCGTCGGCCGGAGTGACCGTCGGCTGTCCCGCGGACGCGAGCGGCTGCGGGCTGGCTCCGGTGTAGGCGAGCACCTTGTCGGCGAGGATGACGCCCGCGCCGCTGGAGTTGTCGCGACCCGGGGCCAGGATGTCGACCGCGGTGTTGATCAGTGCTTCGCGCACGTCGGCCGGGGGCAGGCCCGGGTTACCCGAAAGCACGAGGCCCGCGATCGCGGCGGCGTGCGGCGCGGCGGCCGACGTGCCGTAGAACGTGGTGAAGCCGGTGACGCTGGTGGAGACGCCGTCGGCCGCGGTGATGTCCGGCTTGGCGCGGACCTCACCGCCGGTCGCGGATACGTTGCCCGGGGTGATCGGCGTGCCGTCGGCCTGGAAGAAGACCCGCCGCGGACCGTCCGAAGTGAACCGTTCGACCTTCGTGGTCACGCCGAAGGCACCGGGGAACGGGCCCGCCGGGTTGGCCGGGTCGCCCGGTTCGAGGGCACGCGGGAACGCCTTGGCCGCCGGGGCCGCCGCGACGCTGAACGCGTCCCGCGCGGCCGAGTGGCCCACGGTCACACCGGGGCTGGTGTAGGCCTTGAGACCGTCGGCCGAGTCGGAGAAACGGCCGCGCAGCGCGGAAAGCGACAGATAGCGGCCTTCACCGGAGAACTTGACGATGGCCAGGCGCAGTCCGGCGACGCCCGTGGTGTCCACCCGTTCGTAGGCGTCCTGAGTGCCGCTCTGGACGTCCTGGCTGAAGTCGACGACGTTGCCGGCCGCGTTCAGCAGGTACAGGTCGTAGTCGTTGTTCGAGCGGCCCAGCGGGTCGGACCAGAACAACGTGACCGGCACCCGGCCCGACGCGTCCGAGAGCGGCTCGAAGATCTGGTTGCCCGCCGCGCCGGCGAAGTTGTGCGCGGTACCGGCGAACTTGCCGACGCCCTTGCCGGAGTCGACGAAGTCGCCTTCCCAGTGGCCCGAGGTGCCGTCGGTGACGTTGCCCTCGTTACCGGCCGAGGAGAAGTACAGCGCGCCGTCGGCGGTCACGTCGTTCACGGCCTGGGCGATGATCCAGTCCTGGAACGGCGATTCCTTGAAGTACAGGACATCGTCGACGATGACGTCGCAGCCCGCGTCGAACCGCAGTTTGCGGATGTTGTCGGCGAAACTGGCGTCGGAGTTGAACGCGCTGGCGAAACCGAGCGACGCGTTCGGCGCGAGATCGTGGATGATCTCGAGCATCGCGGTGCCCTCGTCACCGTCGCCTTCCTGACCGGGGATCACGTCGACGCCCGCCGGGAGTTCGCCGCGCGCCTGCGAGGTCGCGAGCGAGTCGATGCCGTCGGACAGCGCGCAGATCTTGGTGCCAACGCCGGTGACGCCGAACTGCTGACGCGCGGTGTCGGCGTTGTGCGCGCGGTCGCCTTCGCTGTTGACCGGTCCCGCCGCGATGCCGGGCTGTCCCTTGGCGTCGACGGCTTTCTTCAGCTCGACGGCGATCCGGGCGGCCTTCTCTTCCTTGCTCTCCCGCTTGCCCGCGATGGCGGGCTCGGCGAGCTGGCGGGCGGTGAACGCCTCGTTGGCGGTCTCGACCTTCTTGACGTCGGCGCGGCCCGCGATCACCGGAACCGCGTTCAGCGGAACCTCGGCGCGCACACTGCCGTAACGCTGCGACACCGCGCGAATCCCCGCACCGGATTCCCGCAGTCCCTTGAGGAGTTCTTCCGAGACCTGGCCTCGGATGTCCACGAGTACGGTGCCGGCCGCGGAGACATTCGCCCCAGACCCCAGTGCGGGAACCGCGGAAGCCGACATCCGCCGATCGCGGAGTTTCTGTTCTACGAGCAGTCGGCTGTCCACTTTGGACTCACCGGCGTTCTGGCTCTTCTTGATCGACTGAAGGGCTTCGATCTGCCGGACGGTGTTCTCCGAGAACACGTCCGGGGACGATCCGCTTTCCGCCGCCGCGACGGGCGGGCTCACCAGGCCCAGCGCGGTGACGAGGGCAGCGGTGCCCGCGGTCAGGATCGTTCTTCTTCTCCTACTGGAACGGGTTGGACGCACGTGCGCCTCCGATACCTAGGCGCGTGCCCCGACTCACGCTGACCGACGCCGGCGATCACCGGCACGATCAAGCTAAGTACCGAGCGTGCACCGGCGGCAGGAGCCGTTCGGGTGACGTCGGATGGGGATTTTCCGGATTCGGCCGCAGGCCGTGGGCCGTTCAGGGTAATCGAGTCGTTACAGGACGAAGGAATCCGACCAAGGCTGGGAAGCGCGGCCCGACAAGCCGTCCAAAAGGGTCACCGCCTGCTTGTCCGTCAGCGACGCCACGAAGTCGACCACCGCCCGTCCTCGTGCCAGACCGCGCACGGCGTCGGCACCGGTGACCGGTTCCCCGGTCGCTCCGACGAGCAGTTCCGGCGACGTCCGCGCCAGCGCGGAGAACTCGGACCGCGCCAGCTCCACCAAGTCGTGCAACCGTCGCGGAAGCCGATAGAACTCGTCACGGTCGAGCAGCCACGCGTCGAGGGCGTCGACCAATGTGGTCACCAGGCTCGCCTGCCCGCGCTGGTGCAGCGCCAGTTCCGGGCGCAGCAACACGAATCGCCGGTGCACGAACTTCAGCACCTGCACCTCGTGCCACTGCGCGGGCCGCAGGGTGAGATGCCCTGTCCGGGTCGAAGGCGACGCCACCACCTGCACACCGTCCACAAGCCGCGCGGTCCACTTCGAGGAGAAGGCCGCGGTGGCCTGCTCTGCCTCGATGGAACCGTCGAACCCGGTGGCGAGCAGGCCGTCGACGAGTTCGGCGCGGACGCGGGCGACCGCGCTGGTGAAGGCGTCGTCGTCGACGATCCAGCCGTCCTTGGCGTGCATCCGGCGGCGCAGCCGTTCCAGTGAACGGCCGGGCAGCCGCCGTTCGGCGGTCAAGGTCGCGTCGTCCAGCCCGGCCAGTTCCAGTGCGTGGTCGACCCAGCCGGTGAACTCGGCCGCGACCGGTGCGTGCTGCAGCACGCCGATCCGGTGGAAGTCCTGGAGGTCGTGGATGGCGTAGGCGATGTCGTCCGCGGTGTCCATCACGGACGCTTCGACGGTCTGCTGCCAGGGTTCGATCCGGCCGTCGAACGGGGCCCGCGCCTGGGTGAAGTCGTCGAGTTCGGTGCTGTAGGCGGAGAACTTGCTCGCGCCGGTGCCGGGGGCGTCGGCCGGTTCCGCCGCGCCGCGCGGCTGGACGGCCATCGAGGTCGGATGCGGATCGGGCACGTGCAACCGCGCCCACGGGTACTTCAGCACCGCGGCACGCACCGCCGTGGTGAGGTCGAGCCCGGAGGCCGACGGGCCGCGCACGTCGGTGGTGGTGATGATCCGGAACGACTGCGCGTTGCCTTCGAAACCGTCGGCGAGGCCGAACCGGTGCCGCGCGATCCGGTCCAGGGTCTGCTCGCCGAGGTGCCCGAACGGCGGATGCCCCAGATCGTGCGCGAGCGAGGCGGCCTCGGCGACGTCCGGATCGCAGCCGCCCAGTTTCGCGGCGAGTTCGGCGGAATCGCTGCTCGCGTTGATCCGCTCGGCGATGGCGCGCGCGACCTGCGCGACCTTGAGACTGTGCGTGAGCCGGTTGTGCAGCAACCCGGCGCCCCCGGCGCTGACGACCTGTGTCACGCCGCCGAGCCGGGCGAAGAACGGCGAAGCGGCGATCCGGTCCCGGTCGATCCGGAACGGGCTCGTGGCGAGATCGCTGAACCCGGCGTTCGCGCTCTCCGGATCGCGCCGCCATGCCCTCGGGTCCGTCTGTTCCATGCGTCACACCGTATCCGTCGCGGCTTTGGGACACTGCCCAGGTGGCGGACGTGGTGATCGCGGGCGGCGGCCCGGCCGGGCGGGCGCTCGCGCGTGCCTGTGCCCGGCGTGGCCTGGAGACGACCCTGATCGACCCGGCGCCGGGCAGGCGCTGGCGGGCGACCTACGGGCTGTGGGCCGACGAGCTGCCCGCCCTGCCCGAGAGCGCCGTCGCCTGCGCGCCTTCGACCACACTGGCCTTCGGAACCGGGCCGCACGTGCTCGATCGGCAGTACCTGGTGCTGGACAACGCCGGCCTGCGCACGTGGCTGGACGGCGGCTACGACGTCGTCACCGGGACGGTGTCCGGCGTCGACCACGGCGGGCAGGGTTCGTCGGTGCGTCTTGAGGACGGACGCGCCCTCGCGACGGGTCTCTATGTCGACGCCTCCGGTGCCCGGCCGCGGGGGAACCGGTACGAACAGACTGCGTTCGGCGCCGTCCTCCCCGCCGAGGACGCGCTGCGGCTGGTCGACGGCCCGGACACCGCAGTGTTCATGGACTGGCGGAAAACCGAGTCCGGGTTCCTGTATGTGCTGCCGCTCGGCGACGGCACCGTCCTGGTCGAGGAGACCTCGCTGGCCCGCAAACCCGGTCTGCCGCTGGAAGTCCTGGCGGCGCGGCTGCGCGCGCGGCTCAGGGCCGTCGGGCTGACGTCACGCGGGCGCGAGGAACGCGTGCGGATCGTGCTCGACGTGCCGGTGCCCCGGCGTGGCCGGACGGTGCCGTTCGGCGCCGTCGCCGGGCTGGTGCATCCGGCGACCGGGTACAGCGTCGCGACGTCGATCCGGCTCGCGGAACCGGTGGCCGACGCCGTCGCCCTGGCCTGGGACCGAGGGCCGGCCGCGGCCGCGTCGGCCGCTCACCGGGCGCTGTGGCCGTCCTCGGCGCGCACCGTGCACGGGCTTCGGCGACACGGGCTGCGCGCGCTGTGCGGGATGCCGCCCGGAACGGTCCCGGTGTTCTTCGATCTGTTCTTCACGCTGCCCACCCCGCTCCAACGGGCTTTCACCAGCGGCCGCGAAGACGTTCCGGGTACCGTCGAAGCGATGTCGGCGCTTTTCCGATTGTCACCATGGCAAGTAAGAAAACACCTGATCGGGTGGCGTGCGTTACGCCGTTCTAGGTAACCCAGGTGCCTTCACGATGAACATCAGTTGACACGTATTCAGTTTCCTGCCGCCACCCGCGAATATGCGTTTGTGACGTTGCAGATCGCTGTCCGCTTCGCTTACCAGCCGTTGTACAGCCTGCACACCGGTGGCGTCGTCGCGTTCGAGGCCTTGGCACGGCCGGGCCGCGGCACCGCCCGCGAACTGCTCGCCGACGCCCGGCGCAGCGGCAGGCTGGCCGAGGTCGACGTCGGGCTGGCCGCCGAGGCCGTCCGGCAGCTGCGCGAGCCGCAGGCCGCCCTCCCCCTGCACCTGAACCTGTCCGCACGCACGGTGGCGGCACCACCCGCCCACTTCGACCCGCTGGCCGAGGCGCTCGGCCTGGCGGGGCGCCGGACCAGGGACGTCGTGCTGGAGATCGGGCCGCCGTTCACGCAGATCCCCGCCGACCTGCTGCTCACCGGTATGCGACGGCTCACCGACCTCGGGTTCCGGCTCGCGCTCGACGGCCTCGGCCGCGGCGACCTCCCGCTCACGCTGCTCGCTTCGGCGCCCGTCGACCTGGTGAAACTGGACCGCAGTGTGCTGCGCGGCCTGCCGCACGACCCGGCCGCCGTCGCGGTGGTCGAAGCGGTGCTGCATTTCGCGTCACGCACCGACAACCGCCTGGTCGCGACCGGGCTCGAGACCACCGAGCAGCTGGAGTCCGCCCGGCGGCTCGGCGTGCGCATCGCGCAGGGCAACCTGCTCGCCCCGCCGGACGGCGACCACGCACCGCTGCCCGCGCCGGACGCGCCCGGCCCGTTCGTCCCCGGCACCGCCCGCGCCCGCCGCGTCGGCGACTTCCTCCGGCCCGCGACCACGCTGCCGGAAAACGCGACCTGCGACGACGTGCGCGAGGTACTGGCCGCCGCCGACGGGCCGAGCGGCATCGTCGGCATCGACGACCGGCACCGTCCACAGTGGTCGATCGACCGGACGCGATTCCTGGTCGCGGTCACCGGGTTGTACGGCCACGCCCTGCACGCCAAACGGCCGGCGTCGCGGCTCGCCGACCGGCCGCACACGATCCACGCCGACGCGAGCGCGCTCGAGTTCCTCGAACTGGTCACCGACGCGGACTGGGGCCGGACCGGCGACGACGTCGTGGTGGTCGACGACCGCGGCCGGTGTGTCGGCGTGGTGCTGGTGAACGAGGTCGTCCGCGGGGTCGCGGAGGCGAAGGTCGAGGAGGCGGTCTCGTTGAGCCCGCTGACCCGGCTGCCCGGCAGCGACGCCGTCGCCAGGGACGTCGACCGCCGGATCAACGCGCGGGAGCCGTTCGTCGCGGCTTGGCTGGACGTCGACTCGTTCAAGACGGTCAACGACACGGCCGGGTTCGCCGCGGGCGACGACCTGATCCGCACACTCGGCCGGACACTCACAGACCTCGAGGCCCGGCTGCGCCGGATGCGCGTCAGCCACGTCGGCGGGGACGATTTCCTGATCGCCTGCGACGTCGACGAGATCGGCACGGTGGCCGCGGCGCTGCTGGACACGCCGTGGTCGGCCGACGGGCTGCCGGTGACGGTTTCCCTGGCGACCCTGGTGTGCGGGAACGGCGCGATCGGGTCCTACAAGGACGCTTCCCGGCTACTGGCGCCGCTGAAGAAGCAGGCCAAGGAGGTCCCCGGGTCGAGCTGGGTGCTCGGGCGGCCGGGTTCGGACCGCGTCGAGGTGCTGCGCGGGATCACGACACGCGGCCTCCCCGCTCAACGCGCCGCCGGCTTCTGACCCCGGCGCAATTCGTCATCTACTTGCGATGGTCCCCGCGCGGGGACTAGCGCAAGTAGATGACGAATTGCGGGAGTTTCGGGCGGTGCGGCGCCTGACGAGCTTAGGCCTCGGAGCCGTGAGCGTAACTTTCGGTTGCCCGGCGAGACGGCCGATGTCCCCAATGTGGCATTGGGGACACTGAGCGTCTCCAATGCCACATTGGGGGCCTCAGACGACACGCGACTCACCCCGCACGCCATTGCGCCGGGGTCAGAGGTCGTAAGCGGCGCGGTAGGCCGAGAAGCGTTCGTCGACCTCGCCGGCGGTGAGCCCGAAGTCCGCGAGGTCATACCGGTGCACGGGTTTCCTTTCCCCGGAACGGCTTTCGGCGTGCACCACGGTCATCGCGTCCCGGGCGGCCTCGCTCAGCGGGAGCCCGAAATGCCGGTAGACGCCCTCGACCGTACCGATCGGGTCGGCGACGAAATCCTCGTACCGGACATCGCAGAACTGCGCCGGATCGTGCCGTTTCCTTGCCTCCAGTGACTTCTCCGCACCGCGCGCCCACAGATCCAGCTGGCTGCGGCCGATCACGTCACCGCGGAAGACGTCGGACCAGCCCGCCGACGCCTGCTCGTTCAAACTGCACACCGACGCGACGATCGTGCTCGGCGCGCGATGGGTCTGCACGATCAGCGCGTCCGGGTACACCTCCAGCAGCGCGTCGAGCGCGAAGAGGTGGCTCGGGTTCTTGAGCACCCAGCGGCGCCCGGCGTCCGGCAGACCGATCAGCTGCAGGTTGCGCCGATGCCTGAGATAGGCGTCGGTCCAGCTCTGCCCGTCCAGCCACCGCGAGTACGACGGCACGTGCGCGAGACATTCGTAGGACACCGATTTCAGGGACTGCCGCAGGAGCTGCCAGCATTCCTCGACCTGACCGGCGGACATGTGGTGCAGGCCCATGAACTCGGGATGTTCGACGTGGTGTTTCTCGTATCCCGCCTGGATCCCTTGGTAGACCGGGTTCTCCGCCCACGTCTCGCGCGGCGGCCGCGGTTGCGGCACCTCGGTCAGCCAGACCTCCAGCCCTTGGTGCGCGGGATCCTCGGTGAGCAGCCGGTGCAGCGCCGTGGTCCCGGTCCGCGGCAGACCGGTGACGAAGATGGGCCGCTCGACGGGAACGTCGGCGTACTCCTGATTCTGCTTCCAGGAAGCCTCGCTCAACGACCTCGCCACCAGGGCCCCGCGCAGGAACGCGCGATGGACCTTGTTGCCGTACGGGGTCAGACCTGCCTCGCCCGCGTACGAATCCAGCAGCACGCGGAGACCTTCGAGGTGGTCTTCGCCGCCGAAGTCGCAGAGCCCGGTGAGTTTCGCCGCCGACGCGTGCAGATCGTCCACGGTGCCGACGTTTTTCCGCCCTGGCAGCATGTTCTCCCCTTCAGTGATGGTATTCGCCGGCGTTGACGTCGAGGCACTGACCGGTGACGCACCGGGCGAGCGACGAGGCAAGGAACACGACGGTGTCGGCGATCTCGTCCGGCTCCGGGAGGCGGCGCAGGTCGATCGTCTCCGCCGTTTCGGCGTACACCTGCTCCGGCGGAACCCCGCGTTCCTTGGCCAGGTAGGCGAAATACCACTTCAGTGAATCCGCCCAGATGTATCCGGGTGCCACGGAATTGACCCGGATCCCGCGCGGCCCGAGTTCCGCGGCGAGGCTCTGCGCGAGCGCGAGGAGGCTCGCTTTCGCCATCTTGTACGCGCCGAACGTCCGCCGGGAATGCCGCAGCACGGCCGAATTGATCATCACCACCGAACCGCCGCTCTCCGCGAGCGACGGCGTGAACAGCCGTGTGAGCCGAAGCGCGGCGAGCACGTTGGTCTCGAAGCCCGCCCGTACGTCGGCGAGGTCGACGTCGGCGAGATCCATGATCGGCGGGATGGCGAAAGCGTTGTTCACCAAGGCGTCCACTCGGCCGAACGCCTTCAGCGCGGCCTCGCAGAGGTTCGTCGCCGAAGCGTCGTCGGTGATGTCGGTGGGCACGGTGACCGCGCGGCGGCCGAGCGCGTCGACCTCCTTGGCGACCTCGGCAAGTCGGGATTCGGTGCGGGCGGCGAGGACGACGTCGGCGCCCGCCGCGGCACAGCGCACGGCGATCGACCTGCCGAGCCCCGGGCCGACCCCGGAGACCACGATCACCTTGTCCTGCAAGAGATCTGTCATCCCAGCATCCTCGCCGCGACAGCCTTCTGACGGGCCGAGATCCGATCCGCCCATTCCCGCGGCGTCACGCGCGCCTCGTCGTGGAACGGCAGCCGGTCGGCGAGTTCGCCGAACTTCACGACCTCGACCTCGGGACCGTCGGCTTTGTCCAGCGCGCGGGACAGGCGCTGCCAGCGGATCTGGACGTATCCGCGGTCGTGCCCGGTGCGTTCGAGCCAGTTCGCCAGGCCGGGATCGCGTTCGCTGATCACGAAGCGGATCTTGCCGTCCGGATCGACCCGCGCCTGGTCGGCGGTGAGGCTCGTCTGATGGTTTATGTAGTCCAGCGAGAGATACCAGACGCTGCCGAGCTGGATGCCCTGATAAGGCGCGTCGGACCGCGGCACCGTGACGATCATGACCTCTTCGTCGCCGAGTTCGTAGTGCCCGGCCGAGGAGTACTGGGTGGTCAGGCCGCCCGGCGTGGGCCGCGGCTCGGTCATCGTGTTCACCGGGAGGTTCAGGTAGAACCACTTCGGGAAGGCGAGGAAGGTGCGCAGCCTGCTCAGCAGGATCTTGCCGGTGACGCCGTAGCGTTTGGCCAGCCCGTCGCGGGTGAGCGGCGAGGGTGCGCCGCCCGCGGTGTCCGCGCACTGGATCTGGATCGTGCCGCGGCGTTCGGTGGCCCAGTCGCTGTAGACCTCGCGCACCACGAGCATCGACGAACCAGGGCCGAGGACGAAGTAGTTCGGTCCCGGGTCGGGTTTCGCCGGTCCGAAGCGGAGTTCGAACGAGCCGTCCTCGGCGATCTCGATCTCTCGGTCGTCGAAGGCGGCGAGGCTGTCGGGCACCTCGACGGGCGAGTAGTCGCCGTTGAGGACCTGGAAACTGACGTCGGCCGTGCTCCCCCGCGTCCCGGTGACGACGTACTCGCGGTCCTCGCGGATGTTCGCGTTGAAGTACAGCGTGTCCGGATTGTCGAGGCCCATCTTCGTGTACGGCCCGGTGGACTGGGTGAAGAACGGATAGTCCCGTTCGTAGGCCCACGCCATCTGCAAGGACGCTCGGATGCTGCCGGCGAGGTAGTCGTACCCCTCGACCAGATCCTGTTCGGTCCGGATGTGCGGCGCCTCCGCGATGACCTTCTCGGCTTCGACGATCGCGTCCGCGAACGGTTGAGTGAGCACCGGCGACTCCTCATACTGGTACAAATACGTACCGACTTGGTACGTTCTTCGCGACATCAGACTAGAACGCGTTCTAAGGATGGGTCAATGACCCGACGCTCACCGCCCACCGAGCGGGTCGTTCGGCTGCTCGACTTCTTCGCCGCGCACCCCGGCCGCCGCTTCGGCCTTTCGGAACTCGCGCGCGAGCTGGACCTCGCCAAACCGACCTGCCTCGGCATCGTGACCGAGCTGACGGCGGGCGGCTACCTGGTCCGGGACCCCCAGCCGGTCACGTACCGGCTGGGGCCCGCCATGGTCGCCGCGGGCCGCGTCGCGAGCGAGGGCTTCGGCGCGAGCGAGGTCGCGCGCCGTCATCTCGAGGAGCTGAGCAGGCGATACGGCGCCACGTGCACGGCGTCGGCCGTGGTCGGCGACCGGATCCTCATGCTGCAGAGCGCCGGGCCCGGCCGGGTGAAACTGGGCGAGACCTATCCGTTCGCGCCGCCGGTCGGCCTGATGTACGTGCTGTGGGACTCCGACGCGGCGTTCGACGCGTGGCTCGCCAAACCCCCGGCGGTGCCGGTGCGGCTGGACGAAGCACATCTTCGCCGCGTCGTCGCCGAATGCCGCGAGCACGGTTACCTGGTGGAGAGCCTGACCACCGCGGGCCGTCGGCTCTACGCGCTGATGGCCGGCGTCGGCGCCGAGGAGCTGCCGCCGGAAGTGCGGGGCCTGGTGGGAGAACTAGTGTCGAGCCTCGGCGAGCGCGTCTACCTCGGCGCCGATCTGGAGCCACGCCGCAAACACGCGGTGAGCCTGCTCGCCGCGCCGACGTTCGACGCTTCGGGACGGCAGGAGCTGGTGCTCACGATGTCGGTCGGCAAGCCGATCACCGGCGCCGAGATCGCGCGCCGTGGCGCGGCGCTGGTCGCCGCCGCCGATGCCGTCACCACCGAATCGGGCGGCCTGCCACGCAACTAGTCACCTACTTGCGGGGGTCGACGCCCGCAAGTAGGTGACTAATCGCGGGGGTCGGACCAGCGGTTCGCGGTCAGTTTGAGACTTGGCACGTCGTCCATCGACATCATCGTCTCGTACAGCCGGTCGTACTGGGTCGAAGCGGTCAGCCACGCGCCGTCCACCCGCCGGTAGGTGTCCTCGTAGTACGCCGCGCCCTCGATCACCACCCGGTGCTCGGGCACGATCACCTTGTCCCGCATCAGCCAGGTGCCCGTCGCGGTGTCCCCGTCGACGTCGATCTCCGGCTGCCCGGCGAAGTGCACCGTGGTGATACCGGGCCCGACGGCGTTCCGGAAGAACTCGATGACCGCGTCGCGTCCTTCGAAGGTCAGCGGTTTGCCGTAGGACGGCGTGCCGTACCGCGCGTGCGCGTCGACGGTCAGGGTCTCGGCCATCTCGTCCCACAGCTTGAGGTCGAGGCACCGGAGGTAACGGGCTTTGAGGCGTCGGATCTCTTCGAGTGCGACCAGGTCCATGCCGACAGCGTCCTCCTCCCCTTGACCAAGCACAAGAACTTGTTCTACTTTCCTGATCTCGAACCACGGAGGTCACGATGGGGTCCCCGGCATACGAGCTCACCCATCTCGAAGCATTGGAAGCCGAAGCCGTGCACATCTTCCGCGAGGTCGCGGCGACCTTCGAACGGCCGGTGCTGCTGTTCTCCGGCGGCAAGGACTCGATGGTGATGCTCCACGTGGCGGCCAAGGCGTTCTGGCCGTCACCACCGCCGTTCCCGGTGATGCACGTCGACACCGGGCACAACTTCGACGAGGTCATCGCATTCCGGGACCGCACGGTCGACACCTACGGGCTCCGGCTCGTCGTCACCAGTGTCCAGGACGACATCGACGCGGGCAGGGTCGTCGAAGATCCGAAGGCGGGCCGCAACCGCCTCCAGACCGCGGCCTTGCTGCGGGGAATCCGCGAGCGTTCCTTCGACGCCGTGTTCGGCGGAGCGCGGCGTGACGAAGAGAAAGCCCGCGCGAAGGAACGGGTGTTCAGCTTCCGCGACGAGTTCGGCCAATGGGATCCGCGCAATCAGCGGCCGGAACTCTGGAATCTCTACAACGGCAGGCACCGCAAGGGCGAGCACATCCGCGTCTTCCCGCTGTCGAATTGGACCGAACTCGACATCTGGCAGTACATCGAGGCCGAGGGCGTCGACCTGCCGTCGATCTACTATTCGCACCGGCGCCTGGTCGTCCAGCGGGACGGCATGCTGCTCGCACACACCCGCTTCCTCACCTTGGGCGAAGGCGAAACCCCTTACGAGGCAACGGTTCGCTTCCGGACAGTCGGAGACGCGACCTGCACCGGCTGCGTCGAGTCGACGGCGACGTCACCGGGCGAAGTGGTCGCCGAGGTCGCCATCAGCAGGCTCACCGAACGCGGCGCCACCCGCGCCGACGACCGGATCTCCGAGGCGGGCATGGAAGACCGGAAGAAGGAAGGCTACTTCTGATGGGTGCTTCATTGGTCCGCCTCGCGACCGCGGGCAGCGTCGACGACGGGAAGTCGACGCTCATCGGCCGCCTGCTGTTCGATTCGAAGACGGTGTTCACCGACCAGCTCGAAGCCATCGAACGCACCAGCCGCGACCGCGGCGAGGCGTATCCGAATCTCGCTCTGCTGACCGACGGCCTGCGCGCCGAACGCGAACAAGGCATCACCATCGACGTCGCCCACCGGTATTTCGCCACCCCCAAACGGAAGTTCATCATCGCCGACACGCCGGGGCACGTGCAGTACACCCGGAACATGGTCACCGGGGCATCCACGGCTGATCTCGCGCTGGTCCTGATCGACGCCCGCAAAGGTGTGCTCGAACAGTCGCGGCGGCACGCCTTCCTGGCGACTCTGCTGGGCATCCCACATCTGGTGGTGTGCGTCAACAAGATGGACTTGGTCGACTGGTCACAGGAGCGCTTCGAGGAGATCCGTGAGGACTTCCGCCGCTTCGCCATGAAACTCCAGGTTCCCGACCTGACCTTCGTGCCGATGTCGGCGCTGCACGGCGACAACGTCGTGCACCGCGGCGCCGGGATGCCTTGGTACGAAGGGACTTCCCTGCTGCACCACCTCGAACAGGTGCATGTGGCCTCGGATCGCAATCTCATCGACGCGCGATTCCCGGTGCAGTACGTGATCCGGGAGCACAGCCGTGACTTCCGCGGCTACGCGGGCACCGTCGCGGGCGGGGTGTTCAAACCCGGTGACGAGGTCGCCGTGCTGCCGTCCGGCTTCACCACGACGGTGCGCGCGATCTGGGGGCCGGGCGGCACCACGGTCACCGAAGCCTTCGCCTCGCAGGCCGTCACGATCGAACTCGCCGACGACCTGGACCTCGGTCGCGGCGACCTGATCTGCCGCCCCGGCAACCGTCCGCACACCGGCCGGGACGTCGACGCGATGGTGTGCTGGTTCTCCGAACAAGGCTCGCTGACGCCCGGCTCGAACTACCTCGTGCGGCACACCACGCGGGAGACCAAGGCCGAGATCCGCGACCTCGACTACCGGCTCGACGTGACCACCCTGCACCGTGACGAGACCGCGAACTCGTTGTCCCTCAACGAGATCGGCCGGATCCGGCTCCGCACGCGGCAACCGCTGCTGTTCGATTCCTACCGCCGCAACCGCTCCACCGGAGGTTTCCTCCTCGTCGACGAGCATTCCGGGGCGACGGTCGCCGCGGGCATGATCACCGGGCCGAGCGTGACGGCGTCGAACGTCGTCTGGCACACCGCCGCGGTCACCAGGGCGGAACGCGCGACGCGCGGGCTCACCGTCTGGCTCACCGGGCTTTCCGCGTCCGGGAAGTCGAGTGTGGCCGTGGAACTGGAGCGGCGGCTGGTCGCGTCCGGGAAGCCCGCGTACCTGCTGGACGGCGACAATCTCCGGCACGGGCTGAACGGGAACCTCGGCTTCAGCCCCGCCGATCGCGCCGAGAACGTCCGCCGCGTCGCCGAGGTCGCGAAGCTGTTCGCCGACGCCGGTGTGGTGTCGGTGGTCTCCCTGATCAGCCCGTACCGGACCGACCGCGAACTCGCCCGCGCCGCGCACGAGGCGGCCGGGCTGCCGTTCCTGGAAGTCTTCGTCGACACCCCGCTCGAGGTCTGCGAAGACCGCGATCCCAAGGGGATGTACGCGAAGGCGAGGGCCGGCGAGATCAGCGGGTTCACCGGGGTGGACGCTCCCTACGAGCGGCCGGAGAACGCGGATCTGGTGCTGCGCCCGGAGAACGGGGATCCCACCGCGATGGCCGCGCTGATCCTCGCCGCCCTGGAGTAGTCCTAAGCCCTTTCCGCATCACCTGGCGCTGCCGAAGCGGGAGGCTGCTCTTCTGTCGCGGGCCGCACCGTTCAGCTCTTGTCGAGTTCCGCGTTGACCATCGCCTCGAATTCGTCGCGGCCGTCGATGCCCAGGGCGCCACCGAGCGCGATCGCCAACCGGTCGAACGGGTCCTCAAGCGGCAGCGCGGTCAGGTTTTCCGCGAGTTCGGGCACTGTCCAGAGTTCGCTGTCCTTGTTGATCTGCTCGCCGCGCGTCCAGCCGTGGTTGACCGCGATCGAGCCGCCGCGCACCGACAGGACCTGGCCGGTCAGTGGACAGCCCTCGCTGACCAGGTAGGCGACGAGCGGGGCCACCACGGCAGGGTCCTTCGGGTCCAGTTCCCCCTCAGGCGGTGTCTGGTCCATGCCGGGCACCGGGTTCGTCAGCCGAGTGCGCACCATCGACGGGCTGACGCAGTTCACCCTGACCCCCAACCGCCGCAGTTCCACCGCGTGCACCGTGGTCATGGCCGCGACTCCGGCGTTCGCCGCCGCGTAGTTCGTCTGCGTGGGCAGTGGATTGAGCAGTCCGGAGCCCGAAGCGGTGTTGACGATGGCACGGTCGATGCGCACTCCGTCGTCCACGCGGCCACGCCAGTACGCCGTGGCCCAGCGACTCACCGCGAAGGTCCCCTTCAGTTTGACCGCCACAACGTCGTCGAACTCCGCTTCGGTCAATCGTTCGAGCCCCTTGTTGACCTCAATGGTGGCGTTGTTGACCACCGCATGCAGGTCGCCGAACTCCGCGACGGCCAAATCGACCATGCGCCGGGCGTCCACCCAATCGGTGACGCTGCCGGTGTCGGCCACCGCCCGCCCGCCCCGCGCGCGGATCTCGTTGACCACCGCAGCGGCTACCCCCTCATCGCCCCCATGCCCATCGATCTCCACGCCGGGGTCGTTCACGACCACGTTCGCGCCGCGGGCCGCCAGGTACAGCGCCTCCGCCCGGCCGATACCCCGCCCGGCACCGGTCACCAGCACCGTCCGTCCAGTCAACTCGCCCATCACGACACCTCTCCACTATTGATGCACTCAGTATACTCATACACTAGGTGTATTGAGTTATGTGGTGCACTATGCTCGTGCTGTGCCAGACGAAGTTGGACGTCGTGAACGCAAGAAGCTGCTCACCCGGCAGGCGCTGGTGAACGCGGCCGTCCGCCTGTTCGCCGAACAGGGCTACGACCAGACGAGCGTGGCCGACATCGCGGAAGCCGCCGACGTCAGCAAGCGCACGTTCTTCCTGCACTTCCCCACCAAGGAGGACGTGCTACTGGCTGACGGCGGTTCGAGGACCGACCTGGCTGTGCGGGCCATCGAGGGACGGCGGCCCGGCGCGCCGATGCGCGAGGTACTGACAGAGGCAACGAAGAACATGATCGCCCACACCGCCGCCGGTGACCTGCCGAACGGGCTGGCAGCGCTCCGTGCCCGGCTGGTGGTCACCACGCCCGCCGTTCAGGCCCGCGTGCTGCACACGATGTTCACCGCACAGACCCGAATCGCCGCAGCGCTGCACAAGGCGTACCCGGACAAGCTCACCGAGATCACCGCAGCCGGCGTCGTCGGCGCGCTGATGGGTGCCATCAGCGCCGCCGCCGTCACCAGCCTCCAACGCGGCGAGCCCCCGGAACGGACCCGCGCCGCGATGCAACACGCAGCGGAGATCGCCCTGCACCACGCGGGAACGCTCGACTCCACCGGGAACGCCGCTCCACAGGCTTCCCACGGCGCAAAGGCAACCCGCGCCCACCGATGACCGACATCGGATACCGCTACCGACTTTCCTGACGGACGCAATGAGGCGCATGCGTGCAGCGCAGCGGACGGCTGCCTACCGCACTGGCCGGGCTGTAGTCCGTGCCGAGAGCGCAGCCCCCGACAGCAAAGCAGGGGTGATCCACTAGCCCAGGCCGCTCATGTCCCAGAGGCGCACGGTGTGGTCCATCATGACGGTGGCCAACGTCTGTTCAGCCGGGCTGTACAGCACGTACATCGCGGCGGCGGCGGTGCCAATGGGGTCACCGCGTGATTCGCGGCTGGCGACGTCCCACAGTTGCACCCCCTGGCCCGCGCTCGCGGTGACGAGGCGCTGGCTGTCCGGGCTGAACGAGACGCTCACGGCGCTGTTGTTGACCGGCTGACCGAGCCGACGGCGGCCGGCCACATCCCAGAACTCGGTTGTCAGGCCGGACACCGCGATGGCAAGGGTACGTCCGTCCGGGCTCAGGGCCAGGCTCAGCACCGGGCCAGTGGCGTCGATGGGAAGCCGGCCGAGCGGCTGCCGGCTGTCGACATCCCACAGCCGCACCGTGTTGTCCACCGCCGCGGTGACCAGCAAGTGGCCGTCCGCGCTGAACGCCATGGCGAGGACGCCGGAGGTGTGGCCGAGGAGGGGTTCGCCCACCTGCTTGTGGCTGGCCACGTCCCAGAACCGGACCTTGCCGCTGAGCTCCCCGGTGGCCAGCAGCCGATCGTCCGGGCTGAACTTCACCACCATGCTGAAGATCGGCAGCCCGCGCATGCCCTCGGTCTCGCTGAGCGGTTGACCGACCTGCTGACGGCTGGCCGTGTCCCAGAACTGCACACCCCGGCCCGAGGGCGCGACGGCCACCGTGCGCCCGTCCCGGCTCATCGCCACGCCGTGGGCCGAGCCGGTGTCGAAGGAGCCGAGCTCCTTGTGGTTCGGCACATCCCACAGCCGCACGGTCTTGTCCGCACTCGCCGTGGCGAGGACCTTGCCGTCCCCGCTGAACCCCATCCCGGTGATGTTGGCGGTGTGTCCGGACAGGGTGCCGAGCTCGCGTGCCGTGACGGGCGGCGCCAGCGGGTTGATGTCGACCCCAGTCCGTTGGCCGTCCGTGGCCAGCCAGAACACCAGGACGAGGGTAACCACCAGCGCGATGCCGCCCGCGCCCGCGCCCGCCATCAGCGCGCGCCGCCGGGTACCGAGATACTGGTGGACACCCCCAGAAATGGTGTTCGCCTGCACCACCATGTTCGTCTTCGCCGACACGGTCAACTCGTTGTGTGTCTCGGGGGCAGGTGAGCCGCTGCCGGCCACGGGTGGGAGGTCGTTCACCGACGTCGCCTCGTATCCATGACGCCGAATTCTAGTGGCGCGGCGTCCGCGAATTGTGTCCTTCAGCATGGGGCGGTCCCGGTTCGCTCGAAAGCACCAAGGCCGGCAGAGGAAAGTCCACACTTCGGCAGGACGGCACCGCACGGCCTGCCGGCCACACGCAGAATCCGGTGCCCGTGCTTCCTCACCGACGTCACTGGTATCCGCGGCACAGACTTCGAAAGTCCTTGAAACTGATTGGCTGATTCCCGCGCGGCGGTCGGCAACGCCTCAAACTGGAGATGCGACAAGCCGAGCGTCGGCGATTCGCCAGGGCGCACAGTTCAATCCGTGCTCGCCCCTCGGCCAGCGGCACGAGTTCGCGCTCCTGACACCAGGCGAAGAATTCGCAGATCTGACTCCGAATGTGCCCGAGAGACACCGGTGCAGGGACCGAGGTGAGCAAGGGCCGCTATTCGGAACACCGTGCCATTGAGTTCTGAAAGCTCCATGACCACTCAGGCCGAGCACGGACGCGCCGAACACCGAACCAGTCGGGAGATGGTGTTGTGCGTGTCCCCGCCGACCCTCCAGGCTTGCCGGCATGACAGAAGCGGACCGGCTACACGAGATGATCGACGAACTCAGGCGACTGCGGGAGCACTGCGAGCCCAAGTCAAGCCAGAACCCGAGGTACCGGCGGTACTCGAACGCAGAAGCGCCTTGCGATGGATCATCGACGACCTAGGCCGTGTCCTGTAAGTCATGTTCGCGGTCTTCGCGCCCAGGTGGTCCCTGACGGCACGGGCGGACGCGGCCGAGTACGACCCGGTACGAGGCCGATCCGCCCGCACCGCCAGGAACCACCTGGATCACGAAGCCCATCGAACAGACTCACAGGACACGGCCTAGCCACAGAGAACCGAGCCTGACCTCATCCGGTATGCCCGGCTAAGTCACATCGGGACATGAGCGCGTGTTGCCGCATCGCTATGGGCTGGTGTTCGACCCGTGTGAGTGCGGTGACGCGGTCAGTGATTTCCGTATACGCCCCGGACGCCATTGCATACGCCCAGGTTCCAGCGAAGATCTGGCCGAGCAGCGTGATGCGGCGGACGTGGGTGATCGATGGGCTCTGGCCGCGCGGGTGAGAGACTGGGCGACGCCTTGACGACGCGAAGGAGCTCGCTGTGGCCTCTGATGCCCTTGAACGACCGATGCCGGCGTCGAGCGGGCCGGGACAGCGGGTTCTCGAGCTGCTGGACAAGGCCATCGGCTTGCAGACACCGCTGGTGCGCAAAAACATCGCGCGGGCCCGTCAGCGCAACCCGGATGCGACACCGGCGGAGGTCGTACGCACCCTGGAGCGGATGTACGTCAGTGCCCTGGCGGGCACAGGGGCCGCGGTCGGGGCCACCGCGGCCGCGCCCGCCGTCGGCACCGGGGTCGCACTGGCATTGTCTGCGGGTGAGGCCTTCTCTTCGCTCGAACTGAGCACCCTGTTCGTGCTCTCGGTCGCCGAGGTCCACGGCGTTCAGCTGGACGAGATCGAACGTCGGCGGACGCTGGTCATGGGGATCCTGCTCGGCCAGTCAGGTTCCACGACCATTGTCGGCAAGGTCGCCGAGCGCACCGGTCAGCACTGGGCCCGCCAGCTCGTCAGCAAGGTACCCACCGCGACGCTGCGCCAGATCAACAGCGTCCTGGGCAAGAACTTCATCACCAAGTACGGCACCAAGCAGGGCATCATCGTGCTCGGCCGGGTGGCTCCGTTCGGCATCGGCGCGGTGATCGGCGGTGGCGCCAACGCCACCGTCGCCGCCCTGGCAGTCCGAGCCGCCCGACGCGCGTTCGGCCCCGCGCCACAGTCATGGCCCGAGACAGAGCTGGACCCCGTGCCTCCCGGCTCCGGGCTATCGGATCCTTGAGCGCGTTCGTCAGCAGTCCGCACTGCGGCAGAAGTGGACGTTGACTGTCACCTTGTCCCAGCCCGCACCGTACGCAGGAGGACGTATGCGTCTCTCCACTCGGCTGCGGATTGTGGTGGCGCGAGTTCGACTCCGGCTATCCCGCCGGTCGCAGCGAACTCCGCCATGAGGGCGGCCATCAGATCAGCTGCCTCCCGCGTCGTCTCGGACACGTTCAAGGGACCATCGAGACTGAGGCCGAGTACGAAGGCCCCTTCCTCCGTAACGGTGACGATGGCACCGTAATACCCGATTGCTCGTAGGTACAGAGAGAAGGCACGTTCGGCTGCGTCATCCCGACGTAGCTCCGCCAGCGCGTCAGCGTCACCATGAGCGGGGTCATACGAGACAAAAGTCCGAACGAACGCCGGGAATCTCGGGTCACCCGGCTGCTCGACGTCGACGTAGCGATCGATGAAGCGCGACAACGAGCCGTCCCGGTCGCCGGGCTCCACCCACACATAGACATCGAATACCGGGGACACACCAGATGCTACCGCGCCGCCTGGCCGGAGCACGCTCATCGGCGTGACAGAACGTTTCCCGAAAGTGGCTTTCGCGACATGAGCACCGGGCCCAGCAATCCTCAGCCGCCGTTGGATGCCCGATACGGCGCGGCCACGTAGGTGCGCGCGGTGGTGGCCGTCAGCTTCTCGACCGACCGGAACATCGTCTTCCCGAGCTTCGCCCGCGCCTTCAACGCCGGATGCGTCGCGGCGTAGTCGTCCTTGGTGACCGCAGGATCGCCCGCGAACTCACCGGAGGCGAACAGCGAATAGGTCAGGATCGGCTTGCCGTCGGCGCTGAACATCACGCCGGCCTCGTTGCGGCCGTCGTTGAACCAGCCCGCCTTCGTGGCGACCCGCAGCCGCTCGGCCGAGGTCAGGCCGAGTCGTACGCCGTCGGTGAACGCGCTCAGCGAACGCAGGATGTTCAGCAGGTAGTCGGTGGACTTCGCCGAAAGCAGGGTCCCGCCGACCAGTTTCCGCAGCAGCTCATGCGTCTCGGCCGGGGTGGTCTTGCCGAGGAAGAACCGGTTCGGATTCGCCACGGGAACGACCTGGGTGTGCACGAATCCCTTGCCGCGCAGGATCTCGTTGAGTTCCGCGGCGGGGCAGACCAGCCCGCACAGGCGGACGGCGGTGTTGTCGGACAGCGTCAGCAGCGCGGCCATCGCGTGCCCGAGGGTCACCGAACTCGGGTACGCCCCGTCGAGGGCGAAGATGCCGTCGGTGTCCTTGATGACGATGTCGGCCGTGACGTCGACGCGCTGGTCCAAGGTGAGCAGTCCGCGGTCGATCTTGTCGAGCACCGCGGTGGCGACGGCGATCTTGTTGACGCTGTACGCCTCGACCACCTCGTCCGCCCGCTCGGCGACGGCGGGAACCAGGTTCCCGGCGGAATCCGCGACGCTGATGTAGGACGACCACGTGCCGCCCGCCTTCGCGGTTTCCCTGGCGTAGACCTGGGAAATCCGGCGTGCGGCGGCCGAAGCGTCGGCGGCGGCGGTGTCCGATTCGGACTCTTCGGCGGCGTGAGCGATCTGCGCCGTGCCGAGCACCGCACCCGCGGCGGCGACCGTGCCCAGCCCCAGCAGGCGACGACGATTGACGTTGGTATCCACTCGCGAACCCTACCGCGTTCAGCCGGCGGGCGTGACGAATCCGGTGTCGTAGGCCTTGATCACGGCCTGCGTCCGATCCCTCGCGCCGAGTTTCGCGAGCACGTTCCCGACGTGTGTCTTCACCGTCTGCACGCCGAGGTAAAGCTCGCCCGCGATCTCCACATTGGACAGTCCGCCCGCCATCAGCCGCAACACCTCGCGTTCGCGTTCGGTGAGCCCGGCGCCGTCGAGGCCGTCCTGCGGCGCCCGGTTCGCCCGCTGCGCGGCCAGCCGCCGGATCGCAGCCGGGAACAGCAGCGACTCCCCCGCCGCCACCGTCCTGATCGCCCCGACGATCTCCTCGGGCCGGGCCCGCTTGAGCAGGAACCCGCTCGCACCGGCGAGCAGGGCGTCGTAGACGTAGTCGTCGTTCTCGAAGGTGGTCACCACGATCACCTTCGGCGGGTTGTCCATTGTGGACATCAGATGCGTGGTCGCGCGGATTCCGTCGACCGACGGCATCCGGACGTCCATCAGCACGACGTCCGGCCGGAACCGCGAGACCAGCCCCGGCACTTCGGCTCCGTCGGCCGCTTCGCCCACGACCTCCAGGTCCGGCTCCGAGGCGATGATCGCCCGCAGCCCCGCCCGGATCAACTGTTCGTCGTCGACCAGCAGCACCCCGATGCTCATCGCCGCTTCCCCCATGGCACCGCCACCTCGACCTTCCAGCATCCGTCCGCGCGGCCCGCGGTGATCGTGCCGCCGAGCACTTCCACCCGTTCCGTCATTCCCCGCAGCCCCCGGCCGCCCCCGTCCCGCGACGGTGCCGCGGTGCCGAGCGGGTTGGACACCCGCAACCGCAACAGCTCCGTTCCGGCGTCGACGAGGACCGTCACCGGAACCTTACCGGCGTGCCGCAGCGCGTTCGTCAGGCATTCCTGCAAGATCCGGTACGCCTCGCGGGAGACGACCGGCGGCACCGAGGACGGTTCGCCCCGCACCTCCGCCGTCACCTCGGCGCCCGCCAGCCGCGTGGCCTCCACCAGCGCGGGCAGCTCCGCCAGCCCTGATTGCGGTGCTCGTGAGGACGCCTCGTCGCGCAGCAGTCCGAGCACGTGGTCGAGATCGTCCAGCGCGGCCCGCGCCGACTCCTCGATCGCGGTGAGCGCCTGCTCGGTGAAGCCGGGATCGGTCCTCAGTGTCCGGCGCGCCGCCCCGGCCTGGATGGTCACGACGCTCAGCGCGTGTCCGACCGAGTCGTGCAGTTCCCGCGCCAGCCGGTTGCGTTCGGCGAGCTGTTCGGTGCGCTTCTCCAGCTGGGCGATCCGTTCCGCGGCCGAGATCCCCAGCAGGCTCTTGGCGCAGCGGGTCAGCACCGCGCCCGCTCCCCACACGACGTAGGCCAGCGCCACGACGCCGAGCAGGAACACCACTGGGATCCACGCGCTCGCCCAGCCATGCGGCACCACGATCGGATCCTCTGTGGACAAGGCGATCCGGCCGGTGAACGGGGCCGCGACGGTGAACCCGAAGCCGACCGGGACGAGCAGGCTCGCCAGGCTGAGGACGCAACCGGTGCCCACGTGCAGCAGGTACATCGCCGTCGACCGCAGCCGGACGGGCCAGCCGCCCGCGGGCCCGAACGTCACACCCGGCACGGGATCGTCCAGCAGTTCCCGGACGGCCGCGCCCTCCAGCACCCGGACGGCGGGGATGAACGACGACGCGATGATCACCAGGACGAGGGTGATCGCCGCGATGAGGAGCCCGCGCTCCACCGTCGCGACGAGGGGCAGCAGCGACGGCACCACGATGGCGGCGAAGAGCACATACGGCACGCTCAGTGCGCCACCGAGGATGAAGTAGACCCACCTGCGGTAGGTCGCCCGGTCCACGAGCGGGCCGAAAAGTCGCATGCGCTCTTTCTAGCGTGTGCCCGCCATACGCGGATCCCGCATCAGTATCTCCGCGATCTCCCTCGCGAGGGTGACCCGATGCGCGTCCCCGTCGATACCGGTGTGCGCGACAGCGCCCTCGACCAGGAGGAAGAGCTGTTCCGCGAGCTTCTCCGGATCGTCCGCGTCCGGGGCGTCCTCACGGATGAGCTCGGCGAACTTCGCCCGCACGGCCGCCTTGTGCCGCCGGATCACGTCGAGCCCGGGATGGCCGGCAGGCAGTTCTGCCGCCGCGTTGAGGAACGCGCAACCTCTGTCGCTGCCGAGCTTCGGGTGATCGACGTAGGCGTCGAAAACCGTCAGCGCCCGAGGCCGGTCGGCGGCGGCCAGCCGCTCTTCGAGGTACGCCCACCAGACGTCGTGACGACGCCGCAGGTACGCGACCGTGAGCTCCGTCTTCGACCCGAAGCACGCGTACAGCGTCTTCTTCGTGACGCCGGCGGCCTCGGCCACGGCCGCGACACCCACCGCGTTCAGGCCCTCCCGGTAGAAGAGCTCGGTCGCGGCGCTCAGGACGCGTTCACCTGCTGGAGTCAGCACGCCTCGACTATACCGATCGGTTGACCTGAGCGCGAAATGCAGGAACACTCCTGATGTATACCGACCGGTATACATCAGGAGGAGATCTGATGGTGTCTTCGTACAAACGCGAGCTGACCCTGACCGCGGCCGGGTTGTCGCTGATCGCGGTCTCCTACGGACTCGCGAGGTACGCGTACGGCCTCTTCGCGCCGACCCTCCGGACGGAATTCGGCCTCGACGGCGGCACACTCGGCGCCATCGCGGCGGGGAGCTATGTCGCGTACTGCCTCGCCGTCGTCGCCTCGACCGCGGTCACCACCCGTTGGGGTGCGCGGGCGGGCGCGCTCGCCGCCGGGACGACCGCCACCGCGGGGACCGCCTTGATCGCGTCCGCGCCGAACGCCGCCGTCCTCGCGCTCGGCGTCGTCCTCGCCGGGGCCAGCACCGGCCTGGCCTCCCCTTCGCTCGCCGACGCGGTCTCACGCGTCGTCCGGGTGACCCGCCGCGACCGCGCCCAGTCCGTGGTGAACGCCGGGACCGGACTCGGCGTGCTGATCTCCGGCCCGGTCTCCTTGCTGGCCATCGGCGACTGGCGAATGGCCTGGTGGGCCTTCGCCGCGGCCTCGGCGCTGGTGACCTTGTGGATCGCTCGGGTGGTGCCGCCGGTCAAGGACGACCGCGCACGCGGGCTGCCGTCGCCGCTGTTCCCGCCCGCCACCGGACGGCTGCTGCCCGCGGCCGCCACGCTCGGCCTGGCCAGCGCGGCGATCTGGACCTTCGGCCGCGACATCGCCGTCAGCGTCGGCGGGCTCGACGAGACCGCCTCGACGGTGGTGTGGATCGTCCTCGGCGCGGTCGGCCTGGCAGGCGCGTTCACCGCCGAGCTGACGTCGCGGGCGGGACTGCGGCGCGCCTGGTCTGTGGGAATGGTCCTGTTCGCCGTCGCCACGGCGCTCTTCGCGCTCGCCACCCGGTCCCTCCCGGCGCTCATCATCGCCGCGGCACTGTTCGGGGCCGTCTACATCGGACTGACCGGTGTCCTGATCCTGTGGGGTACGAGGGCTTATCCGACGGCGCCCGCGTTCGGTGTCGGCGTGGCCTTCCTGATGCTGGCGCTCGGCCAGGCGGCCGGAGCACCGCTCATCGGCCTCCTCGGCGATCTCATCGACCTCCGTGCCGGCTTCCTCGCGGCCGCGGCGATCGCCGTTCTCGGCGTCCTGTTCGCGCCCCGGGAGGCGACCACGACGTACAACTTCGGGGTCCGCTCCCTCTCAGTGTCCATCTGCGAACCCGCATCCGCGATCGACGTCGGCAGGACGCAACCTGATCATCCAACTCACGATTCCGGCCGAGGCGCCCTACCGCCGCGATAGCGGGGCCCCGGCCGAGGCGGGTTCCGCATTCAGTCGCTCTTGATCTCCAACCTCAGGCTCCGCTCCCTCTCAAGGGTGAGTACCGTCCCGCCGGAGCGGGAATCCAGCGCGGACTGCGCGTGATGTGCTCTTCGGCATGAACCTGCTGCTCGGCCTGCTCACCCTGCCCGTCTACGCGCTGATGCTGTGGCCGCTCGTGGTCGCCGCCCGCCGCGTACTGGGTGTGCGGATCGGCGTGGTCCGCGCGTTCTGCGCCGCAGGCTTCGGCTGGCTCGTCGCGGGCGGCATCCTCAGCGCGTTCCCCACGCCGATGTACGCGGGCGGGGCCTTCGCCGGGCTCGTCATCCCGGTGGCGGGCGGCGCGTTCCTGGCGACGCTGATCTTCCTGTTCGTCGCGGAGTTCGTCCTGCCATCGGGTTCGGGGCTCGGGCTGATCGGCCGGATCCGGTCGATGCGCCGCCGCGCGGCCCGGACGCGGCGCTATTCGCAGATCACCCGGATCGCGATCAAACACGGCCTCGGCCGCTACCTCACCGGCCGCCGTGAACCCGGCCTCGCCCAGGTCCGGCACGCCAAACTGGCGCGATCGCTGCGGCGGGCGCTGGAAGAGGGCGGCGTGACGTTCGTGAAACTCGGCCAGCTGCTCTCGACGCGCTCCGATCTGCTTCCGCCGGTGTTCATCGACGAACTCAGCAAGCTCCAGGACCAGGTCGCCTTCGCGGACGCCGACGAGGTCGCGATGGTGCTACGGGAGGAACTGGGCGGCGACCCGGACGAGATCTTCGCCGAATTCGACCCGGAACCGATCGCGGCCGCGTCGATCGCGCAGGTCTACCGCGCGAAACTGCGCGGCGGGCAGGACGTGGTGGTCAAGGTGCAGCGGCCCGGCGTGCAGGCACTGGTCGACCGGGACCTCGACATCGTCCGCCGGGTGGCGGCCGCGCTGGACCTGCGCGCGGACTGGGCGCGTTCGCTCGGCGTCGTCGACCTCGCCGAAGGGTTCGCCGACGCGCTGCTCGAAGAACTCGATTTCCGCACGGAGGCAAGGAACATCGAAGCGGTCGCCGCGGCCTACCCCGGCGCCGAAGTCGCTATCCCGACCGTCCACAAAGAACTGTCCACCGAACGTGTCCTGGTGATGCGGCGCCTCGACGGCAAACCGCTCGCCGCCGCCAGGGAACAGGTCCCGATCGCGGAGCGGGCGAAACTCGCGCGGTCGATGCTGCGCTGCGTGCTCGGCCAGGTGATGGGCAGCGGCGTCTTCCACGCCGACCCGCATCCCGGCAACGTCCTGCTGCTCACCGACGGCAGGCTGGGCCTGCTCGACTTCGGTTCCGTCGGACGGCTCGACTCGGGACTGCGCGCCGGATTGCAGAACCTCATCCTCGCGCTCGACCGAGGCGACCCCGCCGCGTTGCGCGACGGTCTGCTGGAGATCGTCGACCGGCCGGACGAGATCGAGGAGCGACGACTGGAGCGGGCACTGGGAGCGTTGGTGGCCAAGCATTTCAACCACGGACAGGCCCCGGATCTGGACATGTTCACCGACCTGTTCCGAGTGATCGCCGACTTCCGGCTCAGCGTGCCCCCGCCGATCGCGGCGGTGTTCCGCGCACTGGCCACTTTGGAGGGAACGCTGGCCGCGCTGGCGCCGGGATTCAACATCGTCGTCGAATCCCGCGCCTACGCCGCCGAGCAGGTCGGCGCCGGACTGCGGCCCGAGTCGTTGCGCTCCACGGCCACCAACGAACTGATGGCGCTCTTGCCGGTGCTGCGACGGCTGCCCCGCCGCGTCGACCGGATCGGCAACGCACTGGAACAGGGCAGGCTTTCGGTCAACGTCCGGCTGTTCTCCGACGAACGTGACCGGGACGTGGTCACCGGACTGGTGCACGAAGTCCTGCTGGCGTTCGTCGGCGCGGCCACCGGGCTGATGGCCGTACTGTTGCTGGGCAGCGCGACCGGCCCGCAGATGCTGCCAGGGGTCACACTGCACCAGATGTTCGGCTACAACCTGCTGGTGGTCAGCGCGCTGGTGGGATTGCGGCTGCTCTTCGTCGTTTTCCGGCGGACCGGGCAACGCTCACGATCGTCCCGATGACACCGAGGACGACGAGCCCGGCACCGGCGAACACGAGGTTCCGCGAGGTACGGAACCCGGTGTCGGACAAGGGATCTCCGGGAAGGCCCGCATCGACGAACGCGGTGGTCTGCGGAAACGGCTCCGCACCGAGAAGACTCCCCATTCCGACGACGACGCCGCGCACCTTGGACAGAGGGACGGCACCGTCGCCGGGCATACCCGCGAAGAGCCGCGAGTCCACGGAGTTGTTCCGCACATCGCCGGCGAGGTACACCGATCCCGGCGGCACCTGGACGCTGAACGGCCGGTACTACTTGCGCCCGTAACCGTTGTCGTCATCGGTGTACGGCTCCTTGACCGGCTTTCCGTTCACGGAGATCAGGTTGTCGTTCGTGCAGCAGACGACCCGATCCCCGCCGGCACCGATCACCCGCTGAACGGCCAAACCCTCTTTGACCGACGTGCCCGGATAGGCGCTCAGGTCCATCAGGACCACCGCGCCACGCGGGATCTCCGGCACGTCGGCCCAGCGATAGAGCACGGCCGAACCGCGCGGGATCGTCGGAGCCATCACGCCACTGGAGAGGCTCGTCATCCGGTACGCCATCAGGGTCCAGAAGCCATATCCCCCGGTGCCCACGCCGGCGATCGCCACCAGGATCATCACGAGCAGGAGCGGGGAGAATCTTCGCTTCGGCCCGGGTCCGTCCGCGGGCGGAGCGGGGAAGTCCGTTTCGGTCACAGCGCAGACTAGCGCCGGCGGTTTCCGCTCAGCCCCGGGGCGCGTACATGATGACGCCGACCCCGGCCAGGCAGAGCAAGGCACCGATGACGTCGTAGCGATCCGGCCGGTAGCCGTCGGCGACCATCCCCCACGCCAGCGAACCCGCGACGAACACTCCGCCGTACGCGGCGAGGATGCGGCCGAAGTTCGCGACGGGCTGCAAGGTCGCGACGAAACCGTAGAGGCCGAGCGCGACGACGCCCGCACCGATCCAGAGGTAGCCGCGGTGCTCCCGCACCCCTTGCCAGATCAGCCAGGCGCCGCCGATCTCCAGCAGGGCGGCGAGCGCGAAAAGCGCGATGGACCGGACGATCATCCCGGCACCCTATTGCGGCGCGCGGCTCGGCTGAGCCCGGGATGCGCCCAATGTGGCATTGGGGACACCCAACGTCCCCAATGCCACATTGGGCGCACCGGACGCATCGCTGCTCGCGTGAGGGCCCCCTCCCCCAATGCTATGAAAGGTCCTTTCCTTGCAAAATTTGCAAGGAAAGGACCTTTCATAGCGCGCGAAAGAGGATCAGACGGTGAAGCCCAGGGCACGCAGCTGTTCGCGGCCGTCGTCGGTGATCTTCTCCGGGCCCCACGGCGGCATCCAGACCCAGTTGATCCGGAAGTCCTTGACCAGCCCGGTTCCGCCGCCGACGAGGGCGGCTCCGGTCTGGTCCTCGATGACGTCGGTCAGCGGGCAGGCCGCCGAGGTCAGGGTCATGTCGATGGTGGCGGTGTTGTCCGCCTCGACATGGATGCCGTAGACCAGCCCGAGGTCGACGACGTTGATGCCGAGTTCGGGGTCGACGACGTCGCGCATCGCCTCTTCGACGTCCTCGACCTTCGCCACGTCGGCACTGTCCGGGGCGGCGGTGGTCTCGGCGTCGAGGTCGGCGGCCGTGCGCCCCTCGCGGGTTTCGGTCTGCTGTTCGGTCATGCCGTCTCAACTCCGTTGGTCGTGCGGGTGACGGCGTCCTTGAACGCCATCCACCCGAGCAGGGCGCATTTCACGCGGGCCGGGTACTTGGCGACGCCGGCGAAGGCGATGCCGTCCTCCAGCACTTCCTCGTCCGGTTCGATCTGCCCTTTGCCCTGCATCAGCTCGACGAAGGCGTCCATGGTGGTGAACGCCTCCTCCACGGTGTGCCCGACGACGAGATCCGTCAAGACCGAAGTGGAAGCCTGGCTGATCGAACAGCCCTGTCCCTCGTAGGAGACGTCGGCGACCTTCCCGTCGTCGACCTTCACCCGCAGCGTCACCTCGTCGCCACAGGTCGGGTTGACCTGGAACGATTCGGCGTCGAACGGCTCGCGCAGACCGCGGCCGTGCGGGTTCTTGTAGTGGTCCAGGATGATCTCCTGGTACATGCTCTCGAGGTTCATGTCACGCCACCCCGAAGAACTTCTGCGCCTCACGCACACCGTTCACCAGCGCGTCTACTTCGGACAGTGTGTTGTAGACGTAGAACGACGCGCGCACGGTCGCGGGCACCGAGCAGGCCCGGTGCAGCGGCCACGCGCAGTGGTGCCCGACGCGGACGGCGATGCCGAGGCTGTCCAGCACCTGGCCCGAGTCGTGCGGGTGGACGCCGTCGATGACGAACGACACCAGTCCGCCGCGGTCGGTCATGTCGGTGGGGCCGATGATCCGCACGCCCGGGATCTCGCCGAGCCCGGCCAGCGCCGCCTCGGTGAGGAGATGTTCGTGCGCGGCGACCCGCTCCATGCCGATCGCCGACAGGTAGTCCGCGGCCGCGCCGAGGCCGACGGCCTGCGACGTCATCGGGGTGCCCGCCTCGAACCGCTGCGGCGGCGCGGCGAAGGTGGTCTGCTCCATGCGGACCAGCTCGATCATCGAGCCGCCGGTCAGGAACGGCGGCATCGCTTCGAGCAGTTCACGGCGTCCATAAAGGACACCGATGCCGTACGGGCCGACCATCTTGTGCCCGGCGAAGGCGGCGAAGTCGACGTCCAGCGCGTGGAAGTCCACGGGAAAGTGGGGAACCGACTGGCAAGCGTCCAGCACGACCAGCGCGCCGACCTTGCGGGCCTTCTTCACCAGGAACTCGACGGGGTTGATCGTGCCGAGCACGTTGGACTGGTGCGTGAACGCCAGCACCTTGGTCCGCTCGGTGATCAGCTCGTCCACATTGGACAGATCGAGGCGGCCGTCGGCGGTGACGGAGAACCACTTCAACGTCGCGCCGGTGCGCTGGCAGAGCTGCTGCCACGGCACCAGGTTCGCGTGGTGCTCCATCTCGGTGATGACGATCTCGTCGCCGGGACCGATCTTGAACCGCTCGGCCCCGGGACCGGCCGTGGCGGCGTTGCTCATCGCGTAGGCGACGAGGTTGATGCCCTCGGTGGCGTTCTTGGTGAACACCAGCTCGTGCGGGGAGGCGCCGACGAACTCCGCGATCCGCACGCGGGCGGACTCGTAGGCGTCGGTCGCTTCCTCGGCGAGCTGGTGCGCGCCGCGGTGCACCGCGGCGTTCGAGGTCTCCAGGAACCGGCGCTCGGCTTCCAGCACCTGCGCCGGTTTCTGGGACGTCGCACCGGAATCCAGATACACCAAGGGTTTCCCGTCCCGCACCGTGCGGGTCAGGATGGGGAAGTCGGCCCTGATGGCCGCTACGTCCAGCGGTACAGCAGAGTTAGCCGTGGTGGTGGTCATCGGGCCAACTCCTCTCGGTGTAGTCGTGAAGTTCAGTGATCAGACGGCGGCCGGCTCGGTGGAGCCGGCGTACTTGACGTAGCCGTTCTCCTCCAGCTCGTCCGCGAGCTCACGGCCGCCGGACGCCACGATCTTGCCGCCCGCGAAGACGTGCACGAAGTCGGGCGTGATGTGCCGCAGGATCCGCGTGTAGTGCGTGATCAGCATGACGCCGGCGTCGTTGTTGGCCTTGAACTCGTTGACGCCCTCGGACACGACGCGCAGCGCGTCGACGTCGAGGCCGGAGTCGGTCTCGTCGAGGATGGCGATCTTCGGCTTGAGCAGCGCCAGCTGCAGGATCTCGTGGCGCTTCTTCTCGCCGCCGGAGAAGCCCTCGTTCACCGAACGCTCGGCGAACTCGGACGAGATCTCCAGCTTGCCCATCTCCTCCTTGACCTCCTTGACCCAGTGGCGCAGCTTGGGGGCCTCGCCACGGACCGCGGTGGCCGCGGTGCGGAGGAAGTTGGACATGGACACGCCCGGCACCTCGACCGGGTACTGCATGGCGAGGAACAGGCCCGCGCGGGCGCGCTCGTCGACGCTCATCTCCAGCACGTCCTCACCGTCGAGCAGGACCTGCCCGGAGGTGACTTCGTACTTGGGGTGACCGGCGATGGCGTAGGACAGCGTGGACTTGCCCGAACCGTTGGGGCCCATGATCGCGTGGGTCTCGCCCGACTTGATGGTCAGGTTGACGCCCTTGAGGATCTCCTTGGGGCCCTCCTCGGTCGTGACCGAGGCGTGCAGATCCTTGATTTCCAGCGTAGGCATTTCTTTCCTAAAAGTCTGATGTGGACGGACGAGGGCTTAGTGGTCATGTCCGGAAGTTCGTTGGGGGTATTCGGCGGATCCAGGTTTTCGCTGGGCCGTCGAGACCCCCGACAGACTTCCGGACGTGGCCACTTAAACGCCCACGGCTTCGAGCTCGGCTTCGATCGCGGCCTCGAGGCGCTCGCGCACCTCGGGAACGCCGATCTTGACCAGGATCTCGTGGAAGAACCCGCGTACGACCAGGCGGCGCGCGGCGTCTTCGCCGATTCCGCGCGACTGGAGGTAGAACAACTGCTCGTCGTCGAACCTTCCCGTGGCGCTCGCGTGGCCGGCGCCTTCGATCTCGCCGGTCTCGATCTCCAGGTTCGGGATCGAGTCCGCCCGCGCGCCCGGCGTCAGCACCAGGTTGCGGTTGAGCTCGTAGGTGTCGGTGGCCTCGGCGGCCGCCCGGATCAGCACGTCGCCGACCCACACGGTGTGCGCGCCGTCGCCCTGCAGCGCACCCTTGTACATCACGCGCGACTTGCAGTTCGGCACCGCGTGGTCGACGAAGAGACGGTGCTCCTGGTGCTGTCCTTCGTCCGCGAAGTACAGGCCGAGCATCTCGACGTCGCCGCCCTTGTCGGCGAAGGTCGCCGTCGGCGAGACGCGGACGAGGTCACCGCCCAGGGTGATGACGATGTGCTTCAGCGTGGCGTCGCGGCCGAGCTTGAGGTGCTGCTCGGAGACGTGCACCGCGTCGTCGGCCCAGTCCTGGACGCTGACCACGGTCACGTTCGCCGAATCGCCGATGACGAACTCGACGTTGTCCGCGTACGTGCCGGAGCCGACGTGGTCGAGGACGATGACGGCCTCGGAGAACTGTTCGGCGCGCACCTGCACGTGCCCGTAGGCGACCTTGCCCTCGCCGGGGCCGGTGATCTTCACCGTCGACGGCTTCGACGTCTTCGTCTCCTTGGGCACCGTGATGACGGTGGCCTCGGTGAACGAGGAGTACGCCTGCGCGGCGATCCGGTCGCTCGGGACACCCGCGGCGCCGAGGCGCTCGTCGTCCCGGCCGACCTGCTCGATCTTCAGTTCGGGCGCGGCGTCGGCGTCCACAGTGGCCGAACCCGAAGCGGCGGCGGACCCGTCGTGCAGGCCGCGCAGCCGCTTCATCGGAGTGAAACGCCAGTTCTCCTCACGGCCGCCGGGAACCTCGAAGGCCTCGACGTCGTAGGAGGTGAAGCGCTCCGCGCGAGAGGTCGCCGGAATGACGACCCCTTCGCGCATCGCTTCGGAAACGTTGTTCTCGGTAACCGACATGACTAGCCGACGGACCCTTCCATCTGAAGCTCGATCAGGCGGTTCAGCTCGAGCGCGTACTCCATCGGCAGCTCACGCGCGATGGGCTCGACGAACCCGCGCACGATCATCGCCATGGCCTCGGCCTCGTCGAGACCGCGCGACATGAGGTAGAACATCTGGTCTTCGCTGACCTTCGAGACGGTCGCCTCGTGGCCCATGGAGACCTCGTCGTTGCGGATGTCGACGTACGGATACGTGTCCGACCGCGAGATCGTGTCGACGAGCAGCGCGTCACAGACCACGCTGGACCGCGAGTGGTGCGCCCGCTTCGCGACCTTGACCAGGCCGCGGTACGAGGTGCGGCCACCGCCGCGCGCCACCGACTTCGACACGATGGTCGAGGAGGTGTGCGGCGCCAGGTGCTCCATCTTCGCGCCGGCGTCCTGGTGCTGGCCTTCGCCCGCGAACGCGACCGAGAGGACCTCGCCCTTGGCGTGCTCGCCCATGAGGAACACGGACGGGTACTTCATCGTGACCTTGGAACCGATGTTGCCGTCGATCCACTCCATGGTCGCGCCCTCTTCGCACTTGGCGCGCTTGGTGACCAGGTTGTAGACGTTGTTCGACCAGTTCTGGATGGTCGTGTACCGGCAGCGAGCGCCCTTCTTCACGATGATCTCCACGACCGCCGAGTGCAGCGAGTCGGACTGGTAGATCGGCGCGGTGCAACCCTCGACGTAGTGCACGTAGGCGTCTTCGTCGACGATGATCAGGGTCCGCTCGAACTGACCCATGTTCTCGGTGTTGATCCGGAAGTAGGCCTGCAGCGGGATGTCCACCTTGACGCCCTTGGGCACGTAGATGAACGAGCCGCCCGACCACACCGCGGTGTTCAGCGCGGAGAACTTGTTGTCCCCGGCCGGGATCACGGAGCCGAAGTACTCCTTGAAGATCTCCGGGTGCTCCTTGAGCGCGGTGTCGGTGTCCAGGAACAGGACGCCCTGCGCCTCCAGATCCTCACGGATCGAGTGGTAGACGACCTCGGACTCGTACTGCGCGGCGACACCGGCGACGAGGCGCTGCTTCTCCGCCTCGGGGATGCCGAGCCGGTCGTACGTGTTCTTGATGTCCTCGGGCAGGTCTTCCCAGGAGGTGGCCTGCTTCTCACTGGACCGCACGAAGTACTTGATGTTGTCGAAGTCGATCCCGGAGAGGTCCGCTCCCCAGTTGGGCATCGGCTTCAAGTCGAAGAGCTTGAGCGCCTTCAGTCGCGCTTCGCGCATCCACTCCGGCTCGGACTTCTTCGAGGAGATGTCGGTGACGACGTCCTCGTTCAGTCCTCGACGGGCCGTTGAGCCCGCCTCGTCGGAGTCCGCCCAGCCGAACGCGTACTTGCCAAGGGACTCGATGGTCTCTTCCTGGCTCATGGGCGCGGTGGTGGGAGTGCGCTGCTCGGCAGCGGCAGTCATGCGGGTTTCCCTCCATTCGGGATCCGTGCTGTGCGCCCAGAGGAGGGCGCCGTGCTTCCCGGCCCAGGTGTGGCCGGGTGACCCGCCGAAGCGGCGGGTACGTGTGTGGTGCACGCGTTGTCACCGCGTGCGATGGTCGCCAGTCGCTGGACGTGGGTGCCCAGAAGTTCCGCGAAGGCCTCTGTCTCGGCTTCGCACAACTGAGGGAACTCGGCGGCGACGTGGGCGACCGGGCAATGGTGCTGGCAGAGCTGTTCACCGACACCGACCTGACGAGTCGACGCAGCGTAACCCTCCCTGGTCAACGCCGCAGCGAGGGCCTCGGCGCGAGCGGCGGGGTCCGCGTGCTTGGTGATCGCGTCCTGATGCGGGCCGACCAGCGAGGCGACTCGAGCCTCCGCGAAGGCCTTCACGGCGTCTTCCCCGGCGTGATCGGCGAGGAAGCGGATGGCCGAGGAAGCGAGGTCGTCGTAGGCGTGCCCGAACCGGGCCCGGCCGGCTTCCGTCAGCAGGAAGTTCTTGGCGGGACGGCCGCGTCCGCGGGGGCCACGGCGGGGTGCGTCCCGGGTTTCGGCCTCGCCGTCGGCGAGCAGCGCGTCGAGGTGACGGCGGACGGCGGCGGCGCTGATGCCCAGCTGCTCGGCCACCACGACGGCGGTCATCGGACCCTGTTCCAGCAGCAAGCGGGCCACTTCGTGCCTGGTCCGACCCTCGGGGCCGATCTGCGCGGGGACAGGCTGAACCTCGGCGCGGAGCATGTCGCCACCGGCCTCGTTCCGTGTCCCCATCTTTTTCACAACACAAGTGTGACGTATTTCCGGGGAGACGGCAAAGAGGGGTGCCTCACGGAGTGGCGTGGGTCACTTCACGCCTGCTCTGACGCGAGTAGGTGCCGGGTTGCGCTCCTTGCACGCGCAACCACCGCAACCAGGTGCCGAGTCGCGTTGTTCCCGGCATCGCTACCCTTCCTGCGTGGTAGTGGGCGATCACCCGGCGCAGCGGGACACGGACGGGGCAGAGCCGGAAGACCCGGCGACGGGTTCGGTGGCGACGCTCACCCCCGGGCACCCGCACGAACCGGAGCCGCTGGACGACAAGGAACTGCGCGGCCTGAACGTGGTCCGCCGGTTCGGCGCGGTCGGTTCCCTGTTCCTCGCGCTCGGCTCGCTCGGCGCGGGCGCCGCGCCGGTGATCAACCCGGTACAGGAGATCCCGGTCCTGCGGCTGTTCACCCGCATCCCGATGGTCTCGCTCGCGATGGGCCTGGCGGGGATGGCGATCATCGTGCTCAGCTGGCTGCTGCTCGGCCGGTTCGCGCAACCCGCGCGCCGCCGCCTCGCCACCCAGGGCCAGCTCGCCCGCACCATCGCGCTCTGGTGCGCGCCGCTGCTGGTCATCCCGCCGCTGTTCTCCCGCGACGTCTACAGCTATCTCGCGCAGAGCGAGATCGTCGCCCGCGGGATGGACCCGTACTCACTCGGCCCGGCCGAAGCGCTCGGCGTGTCCGACCCGCTGACCTCGGGCGTCTCCAACATGTGGCGCGAGACCCCGGCGCCCTACGGTCCGCTCCTGCTGCGCCTCGGCGGCTGGCTCGCCCCGCTGAGCAGCGGCAACATCGTCACCGGGGTGCTGTTGCAGCGCGGGCTCGCGCTCATCGGCGTCATCCTGATCATCTGGGCGCTGCCCCGGCTGGCCAGGCGGTTCGGCGTGCAGCCCGCGACCGCGCTGTGGCTCGGCGCGGCGAACCCGCTGCTGATCTTCCACTTCGTCGCGGGCGCCCACAACGACGCACTGGCGATCGGGCTCATGGTGGCCGGGCTGGAGGTCGGTCTCCAGCGGATGCCGGTGCGGTTCAAGCACGACGCGCCTCCCCCGCTGGCCAAGGGTGAACTGCTCTACATCGGGCTCGGGGTGGCGCTCATCACCCTCGGCGTCGCGGTGAAGATCAACGCGATCCTGGCGCTGCCGTTCTTCACCGTGATGGTGGCCAGACGCTGGCACGGCCGGATCAAGGACCTGGTCACCGCCGCGGTGCCGATGGCGCTGCTGTTCGGGGTGGTCCTGGTGGCGGTCTGCTACGGCACCGGCCTCGGTTTCGGCTGGGTCGGCGCGCTCGGGACGCCGGGGCTGGTCCGCTCGTGGATCTCGCCGACGTCGGAGCTCGCCGCGCTCGGCGGCGTCCTTGGCATTGCCCTCGGCCTCGGCAACCACACCAACGCGATGGTGCCGATCCTCGGCGCGCTCGGCTATCTCGTCGCGGGCGCGGTCACGGTCAAGTTCCTTTGGGACAGCTTCAAATGGCGCTACCGGCCGATCATCGGCCTCGGTGTCTCGCTGGGCGCGGTGATGGTGCTGCACGTCGCGCTCCAGCCCTGGTACCTGCTGTGGGCCATCATCCCGCTCGCCGCGGCGGCCGGGACCTCGCGGTTCCGCATCGCGGCGACGATCGTCACCGCCGTCCTGCCGTTCCTGCTGCCGACGACGGGAAGCACCTTCGAAGGCCGCGGCTTCGTCCTGCCGTTCGCGTGGGCCGCCGCCGGGGTCGTCACGTTGCTGGGGCTGTTCATCGTCCACCGCCTCTCACCACTGCTGCTGTCCAGACCGTCCCCGGAGCATTCGGTCCCGGCGTGAGGCCGTATCGTGACCTGTCGTGAACACCCCCGCCGTCGAGATCACCGGGCTGGTGAAACGCTACGGATCCACCACCGCCGTCGATGGACTCGACCTGCGGATGGAACGTGGCACGCTGCTCGCGTTGCTCGGCCCGAACGGGGCCGGCAAGACCACCACCGTCGAGATCTGCGAAGGTTTCCTGCGGCCTGACGAAGGCGAAGTCCGCGTGCTGGGATTCAATCCTTCGCACGACGGATCCGCGCTGCGGCCGCGGATCGGCGTGATGCCCCAGGGCGGCGGCGCGTATCCCGGCGTCCGCGCCGACGAGATGCTCGGACTGGTCGCCGCGTGTGCGGCGAACCCGCTCGAACCCGCCTGGCTGCTGGATGTCCTCGGTCTTTCGGGAGCGAGGAAGACGCCGTTCAAACGGCTCTCCGGCGGGCAGCAGCAACGGCTCTCGCTCGCCTGCGCGCTCGTCGGCCGCCCGGAACTGCTCTTCCTCGACGAGCCGACGGCGGGCATGGACCCGCAGGCCCGCCGCCTGGTCTGGGATCTGCTCGGCGCACTGCGCGCCGACGGCGTCAGCGTGCTGCTCACCACGCATCTGATGGAGGAGGCCGAAACGCTGGCCGACACCGTGGTGATCGTGGACCACGGCAAGGTCGTCGTCGAAGGCACTCCGCAGTCGCTGACCGTCGAGGCCGGCGAGACGGCGCAGTTGCGTTTCAAGGCACGAACGCGGCTCGACACCGCGCTGCTGACCGCGGCGCTGCCCGAGGGGCATCTCGTGCACGAGTCCGCGCCGGGGACGTACCTCGTCGAAGGCGCGATCGACCCGCAGGTGGTGTCGACGGTGACGGCGTGGTGCGCCCAGCAGGGCGTCATGCCGGAGGAACTGCAGGTCGGCAGGCGCACGCTGGAAGAGGTCTTCCTGGAGCTGACCGGACGGGAACTGCGCGCATGACCACCACACCGACGCCGCGGTTCGCCGCGGGCACGTTCACCCCGGCCCCCGGCCGCGGTTCGCTCGGCAAGATGCTGCGCACGCACGCGAAGGTCGAGGCGAGCCTGACCCTGCGCCACGGCGAGCAGATCCTGCTGACCCTGCTCATCCCGCTCGCGCTGCTGATCGGCCTGTCGCTGCTGGACATCCTGCCGTCGGCCCAGCTTGGTTCGGCGTCCAAAGTGGACTGGATCACGCCGAGGATCCTGGCGCTCGCGGTGATGTCGTCCGCGTTCACCGGACAGGCCATCGCACTGGGCTTCGACCGCCGCTACGGCGTCCTCAAACGGCTTTCCGCCACGGCGTTGCCTCGCTGGCTGCTCATCGCCGGTCGGGTGGCCGCCGCGCTGGTCGTGGTCGCGCTGCAGGCGGTGATCCTCGGTGCCGTGGCCGCACTGCTGGGCTGGTCGCCGTCGCTGGGCGGTCTCCTCGGCGCGATCCCGTTCCTGCTCGTCGGCACCCTCGCGTTCGGCGCGCTGGGCCTGCTGCTCGGCGGGGCGCTGCGCGCGGAGGCCGTGCTGGCGCTGGCGAACATCGTCTGGTTCGTGCTGCTGCTCGCGGGCGGCATCCTGCTGGCGCCGTCGACGATGCCGTCCGGCGTCGCGTGGATCGTCGAACTGCTGCCCTCGGGCGCGCTCGCCGAAGGCCTGCGGTCGGTGCTGCTGGACGGTTCGTTCGGGTGGGGCCCGTTCGCGGTGCTCGCCGGCTGGGGCGTCGTCGCGGGTGCGCTGGCGAGCAAGACCACGAAGCTGACCTGAGGTGGCCGACACACCGCGTGTGGCCGGTGGAACGCTCTCAGGAACGGCGTTCTAGCATCGGACGGTGCCGTTCCAGAGCCTTGTAGCGCGTCTGCCGTATCCCTCGTTCGCGGTCCAGCGGGCGGTCGCGATAGCGGCGGTGATCGCCCAGGCCGGAATCGGCGTCACCGGCTCGGTCGTCCGGGTGACGGGTTCGGGCCTCGGCTGCCCGACCTGGCCGCAGTGCGTCGAAGGCAGCATCGTGCCGGTCGCGCACCCCGAATTCGACGCGCTCACCCAGTGGATCGAGTTCAGCAACCGGATGCTCACCGGCGTCGTCATCGCCGTCGCCGCGCTGTGCGTGATCACCGCGTGGCGGGTGCAGATCGAGCACCCGAGCCGTCGTCGTCTGGTGAAGCTGGCCTGGACGATGCCCGCGGGCGTGATGCTGCAGGCCGTCGTCGGCGGGATCACCGTGCTCGCCAAACTCGAATGGTGGACCGTCGCGCTCCACTTCCTGGCCTCCACTCCCCTGGTCTGGCTCGCGGTGCTGCTGCTGCGGGCGTTCAAGGAGGGTGACGAGCCCGCCCGCTGGCTGATCCCGGACGCGGGCCGCAAGACGCTGATCGCGCTCGCCGCGTCGATGTGGGCCGTCCTGGTGGCGGGCACCACCGTGACCGGCGCGGGCCCGCACGGCGGCGACCCCGGCACCCACCGGCTCCAGGCCCCGATCGAGACGCTCACCCAGGTGCACGGCGGACTGCTGGTGGTCTACCTGATCGTGCTGGCCGTCTTCGGGCTCCAGCTGATGCGGGGCGAGACGCCGAAGCAGTTGTGGCGGCGCTACACCATCGTGTGGATCGTCGCGGTCCTCCAAGGCGTCGTGGGCTCGGTGCAGTACGCACTCGGCGTGCCGGAAGCGCTGGTGTCCTTCCACGTCCTCGGCTCCGCACTGGTGATCATCTCGACCGCGGCACTGTGGTGCGGCTCACGTGATCGTGGTCCGGCGCCGGTTTCCCACGCCTCTGAGCGGGAACTCGCCACTTCGAACTGACCCCCTGGCAAACCGGACGTAACCCCCGGGCGGCGTGCTCGCCAGACGCTGCCCTTACGCTGCGTTTCGGTGCCCCGCACGGGGGTTCACCACCGAGTCGAGGCACGAGGTGTCGTATGACCGCCAGCACCGAGCCGGACGCACCGGCCAGTCCGTCCAAACCCCTGATCTCCCACCGGCGAGGCTCCGGGGAGATGCTGATCCTCAAGACCTTCCTGCTGGTCCCGTTCGTCGCGTTGCTCGCCGCGGTGCCGATCGTGTGGGGCTGGGGCATGACCTGGGTCGATCTCGTGCTGGCGGCCGTGTTCTACACCGTCGGGACGCTCGGGGTGACCGTCGGATACCACCGCTACTTCACCCACGGCGCCTTCAAGGCCGGACGGCCGCTCCGGATCGCGCTCGCCATCGCCGGGAGTTTCGCGGTGCAGGGGTCGGTCATCTTCTGGGTGGCCAGCCACCGTCGCCACCACGCCTTCGCCGACCGCGAAGGCGACCCGCACTCCCCCTGGCTGTTCGGGACGTCGCCGTCGGCCCTGCTGCGCGGCTTCTGGCACGCTCACATGGGCTGGATGTTCAGCCGTGAGGTGACGAACTACGACCGCTTCGCGCCGGACCTGGTGGCCGACAAGGACCTTCGCGTGGTCAACCGCTACTTCTGGCTGTGGATCACGCTGAGCCTGCTGTTGCCCGCGGTGCTCGGCGGGCTGCTCAGCTGGTCGTGGTGGGGTGTGGTGACCGGGTTCTTCTGGGCCGGGCTGGTCCGGATCGCGTTCCTGCACCACGTCACCTGGTCGGTGAACTCGATCTGCCACATGGTCGGCGAGCGCCCGTTCGCCAGCCGCGACAAGGCGGCGAACTTCTGGCCGCTGGCGATCCTGTCCATGGGCGAGTCGTGGCACAACTCCCATCACGCCGACCCGACCTGCGCGCGGCACGGTGTCCTGCGCGGGCAGGTCGACGTGTCGGCGCGGGTGATCTGGCTGTTCGAGAAGTTCGGCTGGGCGCGCGATGTGCGGTGGCCGAAGCCGGAGCGCCTCGCGGCGAAACGCGTCAAACCGGCCTGACACCCTCTTCGCAGTTGGTCACCTGAATGCGGTAGTTGCCCTGGGCGACGGCTGCAATGAAGGGGCCTTTCATTGCAAATTTTGCAATGAAAGGCCCCTTCATCTCACGTGGTG
The DNA here is from genome assembly GCF_003947325.1 of Amycolatopsis sp. WAC 01375. NCBI lineage: Bacteria > Bacillati > Actinomycetota > Actinomycetes > Pseudonocardiales > Pseudonocardiaceae > Amycolatopsis > Amycolatopsis sp. WAC 01375. Next base: position 93,200 of record NZ_QHHW01000022.1, on the reverse strand, counting down.
AGGCGGGTCAGGCGAGTTGCTGCCGCACAGCCGACGCGAAGCGCCAAGCCGCGGCGGCCTCGGTCTGCCGGAACCCGAGCGAAGGCTCGACGAGCTCCAGTTCCAGCAGCAACGGCCTGCCGTCCGGCCCGGCGACAAGGTCGACGCGGGCATAGAGCAGTTCCGCGCGCAGGATGCCCAGCAGCGCCGCTGTCGCGTCCAAAGCGTCTTCGGCCAGCGCGCGGAAGCCTGGGGCAGGCTGCACGGGCGCGAGCTTTTCCGTCACGTACAGGCCGGACTCGTCGAGCTCCCGGCCCAGCATCGCGGCCTTCGAGAACGCGTGCGAATACACGCCACCGAAGTACACCAGCGCGATCTCACCGTCACTGTCCACACTGGACTGATATGGCTGGAGAAGCACGGTGTTCCCGTCGGCTTGCAGCCCGGCGAGATGAGCGGCGGCCGCGTCGCCCGCGGTGAACCGGCCGGCTCCTCGCGAGCCGGCACCGACGGCGGGCTTCAGCACGAACTCGCCCTTGGGCCAGCGCGGGGCCGGGTCGTCGGGCGCGATCAAGGTCGTCGGCACGACCGCGACCCCGGCGTCACCCAGTTCGGCCAGATAGGACTTGTCGGTGTTCCACCGCACGACTTCGGCCGCATTGGCCAGCGTGGGCACGGATTCGGTCCAGGACAGGAACTCGTCGCGGCGCTCGGCGTAATCCCAGGTGGCGCGCAGCACGACGATGTCCGCCGCGCCGAAGTCGACGGTCGTGTCGTCCCAGGCGGCCCAGCGGGTCTTGAAACCGAGGTCGGCCAGCGCCTCGGGAACAGCGTGCTCGTCGCCGTCGCCCTCCGGCAGGGCGGAGCAGGCGACGAAGATCGCGGATCCGCTCACTTCCCCGCCATCCGGCGGCGGTGCTCGGGGCCGATCTTGGTGGCCTTCACGGTCTCGCTGTCCCATTCGGCGGGTTCGAGGTCTTCGACGGCCTCGACCAGCGCCTCGCCTGCCTCCACGGAGGCGACGACGACGTCGCCGAGCGCGCCGTCGGCGCCGACGAGCACGACCCTGGCGCCGATCCGGCCGATGTTCTCCACCACCGCGCGCGACGGCTTCCCGTGCCGCTTCACGAAGTCACGGGCGGCCGCGACCTGGCGCGACGTGGGGGCGGCGGTCTCGGTCTTCTCTTCGGTCTCAGCCACGGCCAGAGCTTAACCGCGAAAGGCCCGCGACGCGGAATAACCGTGGCGTCGGCCATAGTTGTCCCGGTCGGAACGACCTTGAACGAGGAGGATGTATGCCCACGGCAGTGCAGATCCGGCGAACCGGCGGTCCCGAAGTCCTTGAGCTGGCGCAAGTCGAGGTCGGCGATCCCGGAGCCGGGGAACTGCTCGTGGACGTCGCGGCGGCGGGCGTCAACTACATCGACACCTATCACCGCGAGGGCATCTACCCGATCGACACGCCGTTCGTCCTTGGCATGGAGGGCGCGGGCACGGTAGCCGCGGTCGGCGCGGACGTCACCGGTTTCGCCGTCGGCGACCGGGTCGCCTGGCAGGGTTCGCTCGGCAGCTACGCGCAGCGCCGTCTGCTCCCCGCCACGATCGCGGTGAAGATCCCCGACGGCGTGACCGAGGAGACCGCCGCCGCCACGATGCTCCAGGGCATCACCGCGCACGCGCTGATCGCCTCGACCTACGAGGTCAAGGCCGGTGACGACGTGCTGATCCACGCCGCCGCGGGCGGGATGGGCCTGCTGCTCGTCCAGCTGGCCAAGGCGCGCGGCGCCCGCGTGATCGGCACCGTCTCCACCGACGAGAAGGCCGGACTCGCCAAGCAGGCGGGCGCCGACGACGTCATCCGCTACGACCAGGTCGACTTCGCGAAGGCCACCCGAGACCTCACCGGCGGCAAGGGCGTCGAGGTGGTCTACGACGGCGTCGGCAAGTCCACTGTGGACGGCAGCCTGGCGAGCCTGAAGATCCGCGGCCTGCTCGCCCTCTACGGCGCGGCCAGCGGCCCGGTGCCGCCGATCGACCCGCAACTGCTCAACCGCAGCGGCTCGGTGTACCTCACCCGCCCGACCTCCGCGCATTACGTGCTCACCCGCGAGGAACTGGAGTGGCGGGTGAACGAACTGTTCACCGCCGTTCAGGACGGCTCGCTGAACATCCGGATCGGCGGCCGGTACCCGTTGGGAGACGCCCGTCAGGCACACGAAGACCTCCAGGGGCGCCGTACCACCGGCAAGCTCCTGCTGATCCCGTGACGGTGCTCTGGCCGGAGGAGGTCCGGCTCGAAGGCGAGGGGCTCGTCCTGCGGGAGTGGACCGAAGACGACGTCGCGGGGATGCCCGAGCTGTTCGACGACCCCGCCGTCGCGCGGTTCACCCCCTTGGCCTCACCGTTCGACGAGGTGGCCGCGAAGGCCCACTACGCGAAGTGCGTCAACCGTCGTGCGGAAGGCAAAGGACTCCGGTTCGCCATCACGACCGACGGGAGCGAGCCGCTCGGCGAGGTGGTGCTGATGCTGCCGGGAGAGCCGTCGGACCCGGTCGAACTCGGCTACATGGTCGGGCGCGCCCACCGCGGCCAAGATCTCGCGGCACGGTCTCTCCGGGTGCTCACCGCGTACGCGCTGCAGCTCGGGCTCAGCCCGCTTCGGCTGCGGATCGACTCTCAGAACGCGGCGAGCGAGGCCGTCGCCCGCCGCGCGGGTTACGTCCCCGCCGACCTGCCGCCCAAGGTCGAGATCGAGAAGGGCGTCGAGGTCACCCTGCTCACCTGGGAGTACGCCGGCTGACGCCTCGGCTGGCGCGCCCAGTTCCGTGAAGGCCTCCTTGAGGGACCCAGAGTCCCTCAAGGAGGCCTTCACGGACCCGTCCACGGTAGACTCGGCCGTCCGAAGTGCCCATCAGCCCTTGGCTGTCGGGACACTCACCGCGTCGGTGACGAACACCAGGGTCTCGTTCGGCGCGATGCCGTTGCCGCCCTGGCCGTAGCCGAGGTCCGGCGGGATGATCAGCAGGCGCCGCGCTCCCTGCTTGATCCCATCGAGGCCCTGGTCCCAGCCCTTGATGACGTCGCCGGCGCCGAGCGTCAGGTCGAACGGCTCGCCCCGGTCGAACGAGCTGTCCAGCTTCTGCTTGTTGGACCAGGTGACCAGCGAATAGTTCATCTTCAGGTTCGCGCCCGCCTTGGCGCCCTCGCCGGTGCCGGGCTCGAGGTCCTTGGTGATGAGCTTCTTCGGCGGGTCGCAGTCGTCCGGGATGGTGATGGTCGGCGCCTCCCCGAACTTCCCGGTGGTCTTGACGTCGTCCGCCGTGCATTCCTTGCCCTTCGGGGCGGCCGCGGCCGAAGAGGACGACGACGCCGACGCGGGGGCCGCACCGGAGGACGACTGGGCGGAACCTGCGGTGTTCGATTTCTCGCCACAGGCCGCCAGGGCGAGGACGCCCGCGCCGATGACCACGATCTTGCCGAATGTGCGCATGCGGCCGACCTTAGCCAAGACCCTCCAGCGCCGGAACAAGGTCACCGGTCTGCACTACGCCCATCCGACGGGTCGCCCTGGTCAGGGCCACATAAAGATCGTTGAGGCCGCGCGGCGACTCGGCGACGACCTCGTCCGGCGCGATCAGCACCACGGAGTCGAACTCGAGGCCCTTCGCCCGGTCCACCGCCATCACCGACCCCCGGTCCCCCGCCTCGCCGAGCGTCTCGGAGACGGGAGCGACCCGGGAGGCCGGGCACAGCACGGCGACCGTCCCACCGTCCACAGCGGACAGTTCGGCGTCGACGATCCCCGGCAGGTCGGTGCCGAGCTCCGACGGCTCCACGGAACGCAGCCAAGGCTCGAATCCCGTCTCCCGCACCGAAACCGGCGCTTCGAGCTCCGGGTTGACGTCGGCGAGCACGCGGGACGCGACGACCATGATCTCGGCCGGGGTCCGGTAGTTCACCGTCAGCTCTTCGAGTCGCCAGCGGTCGGCGACGTAGGGCGAGAGCACCTCACCCCAGGATCGCGCGCCGCCGGAAGCGCCGGTCTGCGCGACGTCACCGACCAGCGTCATCGACCGGTTCGGCGAACGGCGCATCAGCAGCCGCCAGTCCATCGCGGTCAGTTCCTGCGCCTCGTCGACGATCACGTGCCCGAAGGTCCAGGTCCGGTCCTGCGCGGCCCGTTGCGCCGCGGTCATCTCGCTGCGGCGCTGCTGACGTTCGGCGAACAGTTCGGCGTCGAGCACGTCGCCCACCCGCAGCAGCTCCTCGTCGACGATCTCCTCGTCCTGTTCGAGGATGTCGAGCACGCCTTCCGCGTAGGCGCGGTCTTCCCGTTCGCGGCGGGCGCGCTCGGCGCGGGCATCGGTGTCGTCCTCACCGAGCAGCTCGGCGAGTTCGTCGAGCAGCGGGACGTCGGCCGGACTCCACGGCGTGTCCGTCGGGCTGTAGAGACGCTCCCGATCGGTTTCGGACAAGGCTTTCCCGGCCGCGACGCGCAGCCGTTCGCGGTCGGCGAACAGCTCGTCGAGCACGATCTCGGGGGTGAGCGTCGGCCACAGCCCGTCGATCGCGGCGGCCACGTTCTTGTCGGCGGCGACCTCGGCCCGGATGTCCTGGACGTCCCGCGCGTCGAGCAGGTCCTCCCCCAGTTTCCGGGCGGCCTGACGGGTCAGCGCGTCGAGGAGGTCCGAGACGAAGATCCGCCGGGCGAGGTTGTGCGGACGGCGCGAGCGGCGGGCCCGCGTCCGCGCCTCGGTGCAGGTCTTGCGGTCGAGCATCAGGATCTCGCGCTCGAACTCGATCTCCAGCACCGGTTGCGGCACCCGCTGACGGTCGCGGACGGCGTCGGCCAGCACGTCGGCCATCACCGCCCGGCCCTTGACCTCGGCGGCCTCACGCGTGACCGGGCCGGTGGCGTCCAGACCCGGGTACAGCTGCCCGATCGTCGCCAGCAGCACGCCGGTCTCGCCGAGCGACGGCAGGACCTGCCCGATGTAACGGAGGAACGTGCTGTTCGGCCCGACCACGAGCACGCCGCGCGTGGTGAGCTGCTGCCGGTGCGTGTAGAGCAGATACGCGGCGCGGTGCAGCGCGACCGCGGTCTTGCCGGTGCCGGGGCCGCCCTGGACCACGAGCACGCCGTTGGGCGTCGCGCGGATGATGCGGTCCTGCTCGGCCTGGATGGTGGCGACGATGTCGCTCATTTCACCGGTGCGACGGCGTTCGAGCGCGGCCAGCAGCGCCGCCTCTCCCGCGAGACCGAGGTCCTGCCCCTGGTCCGCGGCGGAGAGGTCGAGGATTTCGTCGTCGACGCCGACGACCTTCCGGCTCAGCGACCGGATGTGCCGCCTCCGGCGGACACCTTCGGGTGAAGCGGCGGTCGCCAGATAGAACGGCCGCGCGACCGGCGCGCGCCAGTCGACGAGCAGCGGGCGGTAGTCGTCGTCCTCGTCGAAGAGCCCGAGCCGCCCGATGTAGGTGGTCTCCTCCGCGTGCTCGGGGAGGAAGTCGAGGCGGCCGAAGCACAGGCCCTGCTCGACGGAGCCCAGCTGGGCCAGCCTGTCGGTGTACAGCGTCGTGGCGACGTCGCGTTCGGTGCGCGCCTGTGGGGTGCCGCCGGTCTGGCGCAGCGTCTGGTCGAGCCTGCGCTGTGCCTCGGCGCGTTCGACGTCGAGCTTGCGGTAAAGGGTGGTGACGTACTCCTGCTCGAGCGCGACGTCCTGCTCGATCGCGTCGAGTTCCCGGTCCGGGGACACGGACAAAGCAGCCTGCTTTCGAGAGGTGGGACAGGGGCCGAAAGGTTTACAACGGCGCCCGCCATCATCTCATTCCCTCGCGGTCACCCGGACCAGGAGGAAGGCACCGAGGGACAGACCTGTGGCGACGCTCGCCCACACGACGTTTTCGTGGAGCAGCGCGGCGAAGGTGGCCGCGAAGCCCGCGATGGACTGCGCGACGAACCCGCACAGCGCGACGGCGTAGGCGCCCTGTCCGGGTACCTCGCTCACCGCGACGGCCATGCTGCTCGGGAAGAGCGCGGCCTGGCCGAAGGTGATCCCGCAGTACAACGCGATGAACGTCACGAGTGCGGCCGTGAGCGGGATCGCGGGCACGAGCCACAAGGCGATCGTCAGCGCACCGGCGCCGGTCATGACCAGCGCGCCCGCCCGCATCACCCACGGCGAACCCTTGCGGCCCGCCAGCCGGTTGACCAGCAACGCGCCGCCGAAGTAGGCCAGGCCGAACAGGAGGCCGAGGCTGCCGTACTGGTCCACGCTCAGTCCGAAGCGCTGCTGGAAGACGAACGGCGCGACCTCCTGCAGGAGCACGATCGTCGCGAAGCCGAGCCCCGCCGCGATCGTCGGCCGCAGGAAGGCCGGGACGCTGAGGATCCGGAAGTAGATCCGGAGCATGCCCGTCTTCTCCTCGCGGCCCCGGCCGAGCGGAATCGTGAGCGTGCCGATGACGCAGAGCACACCCGCCGCCGCCAGCACGACGAACCCGCCACGCCACTCTCCGATCAGCCCGCCGACGAACTGCCCGCCGCCGAGCGCGGTGACGAACGCGATGGACAGCACCGAAAGCCGTTTGGCGAGCGCGTCGCCGTCGCCGAGGTCACGGACGGCGATACGGGCGATGATGGCCGCACCCCCTGCGCCGATCCCTTGCAGGGAACGGAGAACGAGTAGCCACGCCGGCGAGGTGTTCGCGATGAGGACCGCGCTGGAGACGACGAACAGGCCCAGCGCGCTGAGCAGCGCGGCACGCCTACCGAGCCGGTCGGCCGCGCGGCCCCAGAGCACCACCGGCGCCGCCGCGCCGACGACGAACAGTGAGACCGAGAGCGCCGCGAAGCCGCGCGACACCGCGAAGTCGCGCTCGATCATCGGGAGGGAGGGGAGGTAGATCGTCGTCGCCATCTGGGCGGTGAAGACGACCAGGCAGGCGACCGCCATGGTCCTGCGCTCGGCTCGGACCGCGGCCGGGCGCTCGGTTGTACTCGTCACTCCGCCGGACGGTACTGACGGGTAACCGGGCTGGGCAACGCGCGCCACCCCTTGAGAAGCCGGGTCCGATCATCCTCCGGTTGCCCCCAATGTGGCATTGGGGACGTTGAGCGTCCCCAATGCCACATTGGGGGCAACCTTCCTGTTGAGAGCGCTGGAGTGTGCGCGACCAAGCGGATCCGCGCGTTCCACTGTCGCGACCCGAGCGCGTTGCGCGTGAAGGCCCCCTTCCCTCGGCTGAGCCGAGGGAAGGGGGCCTTCACGCGCAACAAGATCAGAAAGGCAGGCCGATGACGGGCAGGCCGATGGCCGAGTCGACGGCCAGCGCGACGAACACGATCATCAGGTACGTGTTCGACCGGTGGAACAGCGACATCGGCTTGGTCTCCTCGCCACGCCGAACCGCCGCGTTCAGGCTGTGCGCGTAGAAGAGGAACCAGCCGCCCGCCAGGATCGCGAACGTGGTGTAGATCCAGCTCGTCACCGGGACCAGCAGCAGCGTCCAGGCGACCATCACCCACGAGTAGATGACGATCTGCCGTGCCACGTGCTGCGGGGTGGCGACCACCGGCAGCATCGGCACACCGGCACGCTCGTAGTCGTCCCGGTACTTCATGCCCAGCGCCCAGGTGTGCGGCGGGGTCCAGAAGAAGATGACGCCGAACATCACGAACGCGGGCCACTCGACGGTGCCGGTGACGGCTGCCCAGCCGATGATCACCGGCATGCAGCCCGCCGCACCGCCCCAGACCACGTTCTGTGACGTACGCCGCTTCAGCACGAGCGTGTAGACGAAGATGTAGAACAAGATCGTCGCGATCGCGAGAATCGCCGAGAGCAGGTTCACCGTGAAATAGAGCACCACGGCGGACAGGACACCGAGCACGAGACCGAAGATCAGCGCGCCGCGCCGGGGCACCGACTCCTTCACCAGCGGGCGGCGCTTCGTGCGGTTCATCACCTTGTCGATGTCCGCGTCGATGACGCAGTTCAAGGCGTTGGCGCTACCGGCGGCCATGGTGCCGCCCACGAGCGTCGCGAGTACCAGCCACGGCGACGGGATTTCCCGTCCCGCAAGGAACATCGCGGGAATCGTGGTGACGAGGAGGAGCTCGATCACCCTGGGCTTCGCGAGGGCGGCGTACGCGCCGACGACCTGGCGGATTGTTCGCCGGCCACCGTGCGGTCGTTCACCGGTCGGATGTACGGCGCTGGTGCTGTCACTGCGTCCGTGCGCAGCGTTCACCAACGACATTTCACTCCCTGCGTCAGTTTTCGGGCCGGGTCCACCAGGCTTCCGGGTGATGTGGCGGCCCCGGATCCCCGTGTTCTGAACCCTTCCCCGATGTTAGACGTGCTGTTTCCAGAGGGTGATCGCGGGTCCTCGACCGGCCGAACCATTAGGCTGGCCGCGGTAGCTCGCGGCGTGCCCCTGCGAACGGCCCGGACCAGGAATATCGTCCCTTCCGGATCGATTGAGATTAGTAGCGGTACACGTGGGTTACCCACGAGGGAAGAGAAGCCACAACCTGATGACGGGGAGTTCGAGTTCAGTGTCCGAAACCGCCTCTACCAGCGAGAAGAACCCACTCCTCCGGCGCAACGTGCCCGCCGACTGGACCGACCTCGACACGCGGGCCGTCGACACCGTTCGGGTGCTCGCCGCGGACGCGGTCGAGAACTGCGGCAGTGGTCACCCCGGCACGGCGATGAGCCTGGCGCCGCTCGCGTACACGCTTTTCCAGCGGACGCTGCGTCATGACCCGGCGGACCCCGAGTGGCCCGCGCGTGACCGCTTCGTCCTCTCCGCCGGTCACTCGAGCCTCACCCTCTACATCCAGCTGTACCTCGCCGGATTCGGCCTGGAGCTGGAAGACCTGAAGCAGCTGCGCAAGTGGGACTCGAAGACCCCGGGTCACCCGGAGTACCGCCACACCAAGGGCGTCGAGACCACCACCGGCCCGCTTGGCCAGGGTCTGGCCAACGCGGTCGGCATGGCGATGGCGGCGCGCCGCGAGCGTGGCCTGCTGGACCCGGACGCCCCGCAGGGCGAGAGCATCTTCGACCACTACGTCTACGTCGTCGCTTCCGACGGTGACATCGAAGAGGGCGTCACCGCCGAGGCCTCCTCGATCGCCGGCCGCCAGGAGCTGGGCAACCTCATCGTCTTCTGGGACGACAACGAGATCTCGATCGAGGACGACACCAAGATCGCGCTGTCCGAGGACGTCGTGAAGCGCTACGAGGCCTACGGGTGGCACACCCAGGTCGTCGAGGGTGGCGAGGACGTCGTCGCGATCGAAGAGGCCATCAAGGCCGCGAAGGCCGAGACCGAGCGCCCGTCGTTCATCGCGCTGAAGACCGTCATCGGGTACCCGGCGCCGAAGAAGATGGGCACCGGCAAGGCGCACGGCGCCGCGCTCGGCGCCGAAGAGGTCGCCGCGGTCAAGGAGATCCTGGGCTTCGACCCCGCGCAGAACTTCCAGGTCGACGACGAGGTGATCACGCACACCCGCCAGGCCGTCGACCGCGGCAAGACCGCCCGCGCCGAATGGCAGGAGAAGTTCGAGGCGTGGGGCGCCGCCAACCCGGAGCGCAAGAAGATCGCGGACCGGATGTCGACCCGCACGCTGCCCGAGGGCTTCGCGGACAACCTGCCGACGTGGGAGCCGGACGCCAAGGGCATCGCGACCCGCAAGGCCTCCGGTGAGGTGCTCAACGCGCTCGCCGAGCCGCTTCCCGAGCTGTGGGGCGGTTCCGCGGACCTCGCGGAGAGCAACAACACCACCATGAAGGGGGCCGACTCGTTCGGCCCGGAGAAGGCTTCCACCGAAATGTGGAAGACCAGCCCGTACGGCCGGACGCTGCACTTCGGCATCCGCGAGCACGCGATGGGCTCGATCCTCAACGGCATCGCGCTGCACGGCGGCACCCGCCCCTACGGCGCCACGTTCCTGATCTTCTCCGACTACATGCGCCCGCCCGTGCGGCTGGCCGCGCTGATGAAGGCGCCGGTCACCTACGTGTGGACGCACGACTCGATCGGCCTGGGCGAAGACGGCCCCACCCACCAGCCGATCGAGCAGCTCTCCGCCCTGCGCGCCATCCCCGGCCTCAACGTCGTCCGCCCGGCGGACGCCAACGAGACCGCGTACGCGTGGAAGGCCGTCCTCGAGGACGTCCACCACCCGTCGGGCCTCGCGCTGACCCGGCAGAACGTGCCGGTGCTGGAGGGCACCAGCGCCGAAGGCGTCAAGCGGGGCGGTTACGTCCTCGCCGAAGCGTCCAACGGCAGCCCCGAGGTCGTGCTGATCGCGACCGGCTCCGAGGTCCAGCTGGCCGTCGAGGCCCGCAAGACCCTCGAAGCCGACGGCATCCCGGCGAGCGTCGTCTCGATGCCGTGTGTCGAGTGGTTCGACGCGCAGGACCAGTCCTACAAGGACTCGGTCATCCCGCCGTCGGTCAAGGCACGCGTCTCCGTCGAAGCCGGTATCGCCCAGTCGTGGCACCGCTTCACCGGTGACGCCGGGGAGAACGTTTCGATCGAGCACTTCGGTGCGTCGGCCGACGCCGCCACGCTGTTCCGTGAGTTCGGTTTCACCGCGGAGGCAGTCGTCGAGGCCGCCCGTCGCTCGATCGCCAACACCAAGAACTGAACTGAAGGGGAACCTGCCATGAGCAACGACAAGCTCGCGCAGCTGTCCGAGGCCGGGGTGTCGATCTGGCTCGACGACCTGTCCCGTGAGCGCCTGAACACCGGCAACCTCGCCGACCTGATCCGCGACAAGCACGTCGTGGGCGTCACCACGAACCCGACGATCTTCGCCAACGCGATGTCGAAGGGCGAGGCGTACGACGAGCAGACCAAGGAGCTCGCCGCCCGCGGCGCCGACGTCGAGGCCACCATCCGCGAGCTGACCACCACCGACGTGCGCAACGCCGCGGATCTGTTCCGCGACGTCTACACCGCCACGAACGGGGTCGACGGCCGGGTGTCCATCGAGGTGGACCCGCGGCTGGCCAAGGAGACCGACAAGACGGTCGCCGAGGCGCAGGACCTGTGGAAGACCGTGGACCGGCCGAACGTGCTGATCAAGATCCCGGCCACCGAAGAGGGTCTCCCGGCGATCACCAAGACCCTGGCCGAGGGCATCAGCGTCAACGTCACGCTGATCTTCTCGGTCGAGCGGTACAAGGCGGTCATCGAGGCCTATTTCGCCGGGCTGGAGCAGGCGAAGGCCAACGGCCACGATCTCAAGGGCATCCACTCGGTCGCGTCGTTCTTCGTGTCCCGTGTGGACACCGAGATCGACAAGCGGCTCGACGCCATCGGCACCGAGGCCGCCGTCGCGCTGCGCGGCGAGGCCGCCATCGCCAACGCGCGCCTCGCGTACGCGGCGTTCGAAGAGCTCTTCGCCTCGGACCGCTGGAAGGCGCTCGCGGAGGCCGGCGCGAACGCGCAGCGTCCGCTGTGGGCCTCCACCGGTGTGAAGGACCCGCAGTACTCCGACACCCGCTACGTGGACCAGCTCGTCGTCAAGGACACGGTCAACACGATGCCGGAGAAGACCCTCGACTCGGCCGCGGACCACGCCGACGTCACCGGTGACACGGTGACCGGTAAGGGCCCCGACGCGCAGATCGTCTTCGACAAGCTGCGTGTGGTCGGCATCGACATCGACGACGTCTTCAAGGTCCTCGAGGACGAGGGCGTCGAGAAGTTCGAGAAGTCCTGGGTGGAGCTTCTCGAGACCGTCTCCGGGCAGCTGGAAAAGGCAAAGGACTGATCTGGACCATGGCAGGGGAAACGACAGGCGTCGACATCATCGACGCCGCCCTGGCCGGCGAAGCCGCTCCGTTCGCGGAGCGGCTCGTCGCCGACCAGGTCGCATCGAAACTGGCGTCCCAGGACGCCACACTGTGGGGTCCCGAAGCCGAGTCCGAAGCGTCGATCCGTCTCTCGTGGACGACGCTGCACAAGTCCTCGCGGCCGTTGATCGGCGAGATCGAGGCACTGCGGACCGACCTGCGTTCCGAGGGCGTCGACCGCGTCGTCCTCGCGGGCATGGGCGGTTCGTCGCTGGCCCCCGAGGTCATCACCGCGACGGACGGCGTCGCGCTGACCGTCCTCGACACCACCGACCCAGGCCAGGTCGCCGACGCTCTCGCCGGTGACCTGGAGCGCACGGTCATCGTCGTGTCGTCGAAGTCCGGCGGCACCGTCGAGACCGACAGCCACCGGCGGATCTTCGCCAAGGCCTTCGCCGACGCGGGCATCGACGCGGCCCGGCGGATCGTGGTCGTCACCGACCCCGGCTCGCCGTTCGCGGAACTGTCCGAAAAGGAGGGTTACCGCAAGGTCTTCCTCGCCGACCCGAACGTCGGCGGCCGCTACTCGGCGCTGACCGCGTTCGGGCTCGTCCCGGCCGGTCTCGCCGGCGCGGACGTCGCCCGCCTGCTCGACCAGGCCGCTTCGGTGGCCGAGGAGCTGGCCACGGACTCCGTGGACAACCCCGCGGTCACACTCGCGGCGGCTTGGGCTGCGGCGCACGAGAAGGGCGCCGAGAAGGTCGTCATCGGCGACACGGGTTCCGGTATCAAGGGCTTCGCCGACTGGGCGGAGCAGCTGATCGCCGAGTCCACCGGCAAGCAGGGCACCGGTCTCCTGCCGGTCGCCGTCGAGGGGCCGAGCGCCGCCGGATTCGCCGACGCCAAGGCCGATGCCACCCCGGTGGCGGTCGGACCGGCGGAAGGCGCCGCGAAGATCTCCGTGACCGGCTCGCTCGGCGCGCAGTTCCTGCTGTGGGAGTTCGCCACCGCGCTCGCCGGGCGGCTGCTCGGGATCAACCCGTTCGACCAGCCCGACGTCGAGGCCGCGAAGAAGGCCGCCCGTTCCCTGCTCGACAACCCGGACGCGCTCAAGGGCGGCGAGAAGCCGTCCACTGTGGACGGCGCGGTCGAGGTGTTCGGCTCGGAAGGTGTTGCCACGGAAGGGAAGCTCGCGGACATCCTGCGGGCTTTCTTCGATTCCGCCCCGGAAACCGGCTACATCGCGGTGCAGGCGTACCTCGACCGGCTCGATGACGCGTCGACGGCGGTCCTGCGCGGTGAGGTCGCCAAGCGCACCGGCCGCCAGACCACCTTCGGGTGGGGCCCGCGATTCCTGCACTCGACCGGGCAGTACCACAAGGGCGGGCACCAGAACGGTGTCTTCCTGCAGATCACCGGCGCCGTCGAAGACGATCTCGACGTTCCGGACCGGCCGTACACGCTCGGCGTCCTGCAGCACGCGCAGGCGCTGGGTGACGGCCAGGTGCTCGCCGAGCACGGTCGTCCGGTGCTGCGCATGCACCTCACCGACCGGGCCGCCGGCCTGGCCGAACTGGTCCGCGCGGTACAGGAGGCCGGCGAGTGACACGTGCCTGGAACAATCCGCTGCGCGACCCGCGCGACAAGCGGCTGCCGCGGATCGCCGGGCCGTCCAGCCTGGTGATCTTCGGCGTCACCGGTGACCTCGCCCGCAAGAAGCTGATGCCGGCGATCTACGACCTCGCCCACCGCGGGCTGCTGCCCGCCGGGTTCTCGCTGGTCGGTTTCGCCCGCCGGGACTGGGAGCACCAGGACTTCGGCGAGCTCGTGCACGACTCGGTCAAGGAGCACGCGCGGACGCCGTTCAAGGAGTCGGTGTGGAACCGGCTCGCCGAAGGCATCCGGTTCGTCCAGGGCACCTTCGACGACGACGACGCCTTCGACCGGCTCGCGCAGACGGTCAAGGATCTCGACGCCGAACGTGGCACCGGTGGCAACACCGCGTTCTACCTGTCGATCCCGCCGAGCGCGTTCCCGGTGGTGACCAAGCAGCTCGCCCGTTCCGGCCTCGCCGAGGCGAGTGAGGACACCTGGCGCCGCGTCGTCATCGAAAAGCCCTTCGGCCGCGACCTCAAGAGCGCCAAGGAGCTCAACGGGATCGTGAACGACGTCTTCCCCGAGGAGTCGGTGTTCCGCATCGACCACTACCTCGGCAAGGAGACGGTGCAGAACCTGCTGGCGCTGCGCTTCGCGAACCAGCTGTTCGAGCCGATCTGGAACGCCAACTACGTCGACCACGTGCAGATCACCATGGCCGAGGACATCGGCCTCGGCGGCCGCGCCGGGTACTACGACGGTATCGGCGCCGCACGCGACGTCATCCAGAACCACCTGTTGCAGCTCCTCGCGCTGACCGCGATGGAGGAGCCGGTCTCGTTCGCTCCCCGCGCTCTCCGCGCGGAGAAGGTCAAGGTGCTCTCGGCGACCAAGCCGCTGGCACCGTTCGACGAGACCACCGCGCGCGGACAGTACGCGGGCGGCTGGCAGGGCGGCATGAAGGTGCCGGGCCTGCTGCAGGAAGGCGGTTTCGCGAAGGACTCGACCACCGAGACCTACGCCGCGGTGACGCTGGAGGTGCAGAACCGCCGCTGGGCGGGGGTGCCGTTCTACCTGCGCACCGGCAAGCGGCTTGGCCGCCGGGTCACCGAGATCGCCGTGGTGTTCAAGCGGGCACCGCATCTGCCGTTCGACTCCACCTCGACCGAGGAACTGGGCCAGAACGCGCTGGTGATCCGGGTGCAGCCCGACGAGGGCATCACGCTGCGGTTCGGGTCGAAGGTGCCGGGGACCACGATGGAGGTCCGCGACGTCACCATGGACTTCGGCTACGGGCACGCGTTCACCGAGTCGTCCCCGGAGGCCTACGAACGGCTCATCCTGGACGTACTGCTCGGCGAACCGTCGCTGTTCCCGGTGAACGAAGAGGTCGAACTGTCCTGGGAGATCCTGGACCCGATCCTCGACCACTGGGCCAAGAAGGGCGCGCCCGAGGCGTACCCGCCCGGCTCGTGGGGACCGCCGTCCGCGGACGAAATGCTGGAACGTACCGGCCGGAACTGGAGGCGTCCGTGATCATCGACCTGCCGTCGACCACGACGTCGCAGCTGAACAAGAAGCTCGTCGAGATCCGCGAACAGGGCGGGCAGGTGGCGCTCGGCCGCGTGCTGACGCTGGTCATCGTGGCGGATGACGACGACAAGCTCGAAGAGGCGATCGAAGCCGCCAACGAGGCCAGCCGGGAACACCCCTCGCGGGTGATCGTGGTGGCCAAGGGCGCGCGGACCGCCGCGCCGCGGATCGACGGCCAGATCCGGGTCGGCGGCGACGCCGGCGCGAGCGAGGTCATCGTCCTGCGGCTCTACGGTCCGCTGGCCTCGCAGGGCCAGAGCGCGGTCGTGCCGCTGCTGTTGCCGGACGCGCCGATCGTCACCTGGTGGCCGGGCACCGGTCCGAAGGCCCCGGCCAAGGATCCGCTCGGCGAGCTGGCGCAACGCCGGATCACCGACTCGGCGGCGGAGAAGGCGCCCATAAGGGCACTCACCACGCGGGCGAAGTCCTATGTGGAGGGTGACACCGACCTGGCGTGGACCCGGCTGACCAGCTGGCGCGCGCAGCTGGTGTCCGCTTTGGACCTTCCGCCGCATGAGAAGGTCACCGGCGCGACGGTGACCGGTGAGGCGGACTCGCCGTCGACCGAACTGCTCGCCGGCTGGCTGGCCGAGTACCTCAAGGTGCCGGTGAAGCGGGTCAAGAGCACCGGTGCCGCGGGCATCATCTCGGTGACGCTGGACCGGCGGTCCGGCCCCGTGGAACTGCGACGGCCGGACGGACGGGTCGGCATGCTGACCCAGCCCGGCCAGCCGACGCGCCGGATCGCCCTGCAGCGGCGGGACAACAAGGACTGCCTGATCGAGGAGTTGCGGCGGCTCGACCCGGACGAGGTCTACGAGGCTTCGCTCCACGGGCTCTCCAAGATCTCGTCGGGCACGGCGGCCAAGGCCGTTCCGGCGAAGAAGGCAGCTCCGGCGGCGAAGAAGGCCGCCGTTTCGTCGAAGAAGGGCACCTCATGAGCAAGACCGAGGTCGTCGTCTACGAGAACCCGGACCTCCTGGCCGCCGCCGCGGCGGCCAGGCTGGTCACCCGGATCGTCGACGTCCAGGCTGCCAAGGGCTCCGCTTCGGTGGTGCTCACCGGCGGCGGCACCGGGATCGCGATCCTGCGCGAACTGCGCGACTCCAGTGCCCGTGACGCCATCGACTGGTCGCGTCTGGACCTCTACTGGGGCGACGAGCGCTTCGTCCCGGCGGACTCGGACGACCGCAACGAGAAGCAGGCCCGCGAAGCGCTGCTCGACCACGTCCCGCTCGACCCGAAGCGGGTGCACGCCATGGCACCCTCGGACGGCGAGTTCGGCGATGACGTCGACGCGGCGGCCGCGGCCTATGCGGAGGTCCTGGCTGCCAACGACGCGGCGTTCGACATCATGCTGCTGGGCCTCGGCGGTGAGGGGCACACCGCCTCGATCTTCCCCGACAGCCCGGCGGTGCACGAGAAGGAGCGTTCGGTCGTCGCGGTGCGGGACTGCCCGAAGCCGCCGCCGACCCGGATCTCGCTGACCCTGCCCGCGATCCGTCGCGCGCAGGACATCTGGCTGGTCACCGGCGGCGACGCCAAGGCGGACGCCGTCGCGCAGGCGCTGGCCGGTGCGGGCGAGGTCCAGATCCCGGTGGCGGGAGCCCGCGGCAGCCGTCGCACGCTCTGGCTGCTGGACCGGGGTTCCGCCTCGAAACTCACGAAGGTCTATCAGCCACCTACGGGCTGACGCTTTGCGCGTGAAGGCCCCCTTCCCTCGGCTGAGCCGAGGGAAGGGGGCCTTCACGCGTATCCGGGACTCGTGACACCCCCATGGCGGAAGTCCGCGACGATCTCCTTCCCTACCCTGAAGGTAGTGAAGGAGGCGTTCACGGCATCACGCCTTCTGTAACCGTCTGGGGGCGGAAAGTGACAAAGATCAACTCCTGCCGGCTTTCGCATCAGAGACGGTCCGTTCGCGCGTCGGAACGATCAACGGACCACCGAGCCCGGGTGGTCCGGTCCGCGCCTTGACCGACCGAACGTTCATGCACTTGTCCGCAGAACGGACAGTGACCGGACAGTCGCTAGCCCGACTGGGGGAAACTTACCGCCCTTGCACATCCACCCGTTAGCATCCGCACATTTGTTCGTTCCTGCGCGTCCCGATCGGGCGAAGAACACGTCTCACCATTCAAGTCCACAAGACGAGTGAGGTCGCCAGCGATGAGCACAGAGGGTCTCTCGATGCCAGGTATCTCGGTGGGCGGCTCCGGAGCGGACGCCGCCGACCGGATGCGCCGTGCCGCCGGGGTCATGTCGTTCGCCAGGATCAAACGTCCGGCGCTGGTCGCGCTGGGCGTCGATACGCTCGCGATCTTCCTGGCCGCGCTCGATGTCTGGCTGGTGATCCCCGAGAAGGCCCAGCCGTACTCCATCTACCTCTCCGGGGCCGCGTGCCTCGGTCTCGCGTTCCGCCGCAAGCTGCCGTTCCTCGCGGTGATCGTCACCGTCCCCGGATTCCTGGCGGGCTGGTCCCAGCTGGCCGCGATGATCGCGCTCGGCTTCCTCGCCACCCGCAAGCAGATGCACTGGCAGACCTGGACCGGGTTCGCGCTCGTCTTCACCTGCCGGTTCGTCCAATGGCCGCTGGCCGACTTCGTCGAGCTCAGCTGGCGCGAGCACGTTCTGGACGGGATCTACGGCGTCATCGTCGCCGGGATGCCGGTGGCCATCGGCCTGCTCATCGGAGCGCGGACCGAGATCTCGCAGAAGCTCTCCGAACTCGCCGCCAGCCGTGACCGCGAGCGCCGCTTCCACGCCGACGCCGTCCGCGCGGAGGAACGCGCCCGGCTCGCACGGGAGATGCATGACGTCGTCTCGCACCAGATCACGCTGATCGCGATGCAGGCCGGCGCGCTCCAGGCGCAGACCACCGACGCCCGTTCGCTCGAGACCGCACAGGTCATCCGGAAACTGAGCACCAAAACGCTCGAGGAACTGCGCTCACTCGTGAGTGTGCTGCGCTCGGGCTCCGAAGACGACGGACCGCGGCCGGGGATCAACGAACTCGACCGGCTGATCCGCGGCTCGGACGTCCCGGTGCACCTCACCGTCGAGCGGATCCCCGACCTCCTGCCAAGCCAGGTTTCGGCGGCGGCCTACCGGACCGTGCAGGAATGCCTGACCAACGTGCACAAGCACGCGCCCGGCGCCACCGCGACCATCCGGATCCAGGGTGAGCACGGTTCCCTCAAGGTCGAAATACGCAATGAGCGCGCCCGGACAGCCGGTGCGGCCCTGCCCTCGGGAGGGCACGGGCTGACCGGACTGGCCGAACGCGCTCGACTGCTGGGTGGGAGCTTCGAAACCGCCGACACCGAGGACGGCGGGTTCCGGGTGCGTGCCCGGTACCCGCTCGACCGATAGGCCTCGGGGAGTCTCAGATCTCCCGGCGCTGGCGCAACCGCTCCAGCGCCTCGGCGAGAATGGCCTCGCCGTCGGCGTCGGAACGCCGTTCCTTCACGTACGCGAGGTGAGTCTTGTAAGGCTCGGTCCGCGGCGCGGCAGGAGGATTCTTCTCGTCCTGCCCACCGGGCAGCCCGCAGCGCGGGCAATCCCACTCGTCGGGAATCTCGGCGTCCATCGAGAACGAGGGCTGTGCCTCGTGCCCGTTGGCGCACCAGTAGGAAATGCGGCGCCGTGGCGCCGACTCACCCCGTTCCGATTCGCCCGAAGGTCCGGCACCCACACGGGTGCCCCGAATCGCGTTACCGCCAACCATGAATCCTCACACCTATAGGGATCGGCGGCGCGCCCCCCATAGGCACGCCGAAACACCTGGATCGATCAGACCTTGAGCAGGAGCCCAAGGCCGATGATGCTGATCAGCCATACCGAACCCAGCAGCACCGTGATCCGGTCGAGGTTCTTCTCGGCCACGCTGGAACCGGACAGGCTCGACTGCATACCGCCACCGAACAGCGAAGACAGACCGCCACCACGACCGCGGTGCAGCAACACGGCGACCACCAGGAAAAAGCTGGAGGCGATCAACAGGATTTGCAGGAACAGCTTCATGTCATCCTCTGCGCTCTTGGAGAATGCAGGAAAACGGTGTGCCACCGACGGCTATCGACCGCCAGAACACACCGTACTCCTGGACTCGTCCACTGCTGTGTGACGGACCGGATACCCAGGTTACCCGGTAGGTGCCCCGATCAGGGCAGGGGCCCGCCCGCGGCGAGTGCGCAGAGTTTGGTGAATTCGTCACCATCCAGGCTGGCACCACCAACGAGCGCACCATCGATGTTCTCGCAGGCGACGAGGTCACTGATGTTGTTGGCCTTGGCCGAGCCCCCGTAGAGCACGCGGACCGAGGACGCGACCTCGGCGCCGTACTTCTCGGCGAGGGTGGCGCGGATGGCTCCGCACACCTCTTCGGCGTCCTGCGGGGTCGCGACCTTGCCGGTCCCGATGGCCCAGACCGGCTCGTAGGCGACGACGACGTCCTTGACCTGTTCGGCCTTGAGCCCCTTGAGGCCCTCCACCAGCTGGGTCGTGGTGTGGGCGATGTGCTCGCCCGCCTCGCGGACCTCGAGCTTCTCCCCCACGCACAGGATCGGCTTGATGCCGTGCTTGAGCGCCGCCTTGACCTTCTTGTTCACCAGTTCGTCGGACTCGCCGTGGTACTCACGCCGCTCCGAGTGCCCGACGGTGACGAAGCTGCAACCCAGCTTCGCCAGCATCGGACCCGACACGTCGCCGGTGTAGGCACCGGAGTCGTGCGGCGACAGGTCCTGGGCGCCATAGGTGAGCGACAGCTTGTCGCCGTCGGTCAGCGTCTGGACGCTGCGGATGTCGGTGAACGGCGGCAGGACCGCGACGTCGACCTTCGCGTAGTACTTCTCCGGCAGGGCGAAGGCGATCTTCTGAACCAGCGCGATGGCTTCGAGGTGGTTCTGGTTCATCTTCCAGTTGCCGGCGATGAGCGGTTTGCGCGCCACTAGTCGTTCTCTCCCAGCACAGCGACTCCGGGCAGTTCCTTGCCCTCCAGGTACTCCAGCGACGCGCCGCCGCCGGTCGAGATGTGCGAGAAGCCGTCCTCGGGAAGGCCGAGCTGCCGCACGGCAGCGGCGGAGTCGCCACCGCCGACCACGGTGAAGGCGTCGCTCTTGACCAGCGCTTCGGCCACGGCACGGGTGCCGCCGGCGAAGGACTCGAACTCGAACACGCCCATCGGGCCGTTCCAGAACACGGTCGCCGCGTCGGCCAGCTTGCCCGCGAACAGCTCACGCGACTTCGGGCCGATGTCGAGACCCATGCGGTCGGCCGGGATGGCCTTCGCGTCGACGACGTCGAACTCCGCGTCGGCCGCGAAACCCGTCGCGGCGAGGACGTCCACCGGCAGGATCAGCTCGACGCCGCGTTTCTCCGCCTCGGCGAGGAAACCGCGGACCTGCTCCAGCTGGTCCTCCTGCAGCAGCGAGTTCCCGACCTCGTGGCCCTGGGCCTTGAGGAAGGTGTACGCCATGCCGCCGCCGATGAGCAGCCTGTCGACCTTGGTCAGCAGGTTGGCGATGACGCCCAGCTTGTCCGAAACCTTCGCGCCGCCGAGGACGACGACGTACGGCCGAGCCAAGTCCTCGGTGAGCTTCTTGAGGACGTCGACCTCGGCCAGCACCAGACCGCCCGCATAGGCCGGAAGCGCCCGCGCGATCTCGTAGACCGAGGCCTGCTTGCGGTGCACGACACCGAAACCGTCGGAGACGAACGCGCCGCCCGGGACGAGCGCGGCCAGCTCCGCGGCCAGCTCCTGCCGCTCGGCCTCGACCTTGCTGGTCTCGCGCGCGTCGAAACGCACGTTCTCCAGCAGGGCCACCTGGCCGTCGGTCAGGCCCGCGACGGTGGCCTTGGCGGACTCGCCGACCAGGTCACCCGCCAGCGGGACGTCCACGCCGAGCAGCTCGGTGAGCTTCGAGGCGACGGGAGCGAGCGAGAACTTCGGGTCCGGCTCACCCTTGGGACGGCCGAGGTGCGCCGTGACGACCACCTTCGCGCCCGCCTCGGCGAGCCGCTTGAGGGTCGGCAGGGCCGCGCGGACGCGGCCGTCGTCGGTGATCTTGTCCCCGTCGAGCGGGACGTTCAGGTCGGATCGTACGAGTACGAACCGGCCTGAGACGTCCTCGCCCAGCAGGTCTTCGAGGTTCTTCAGCGCCATGGCTCAGGAGAGCTTGTTGCCGACGAGCTTGACGAGGTCGGCGAGGCGGTTGGAGTAGCCCCACTCGTTGTCGTACCAGCCGATGACCTTGACCTGGTTGCCGATGACCTTGGTCAGCGGCGCGTCGTAGATGCAGGACGCCGGGTCGGTGACGATGTCGGCCGAAACGATCGGGTCGTCGCTGTAGCGCAGGATGCCGGCCAGGGGGCCCTCGGCGGCGGCCTTGTACGCGGCGTTGATCTCCTCGAGGGTCGCGCTCTTGGTCAGCGTGACGGTGAGGTCGGTGGCCGAACCGGTCGGGATCGGCACGCGCAGCGCGTAGCCGTCCAGCTTGCCCTGCAGCTCCGGCAGGACCAGGCCGATGGCCTTGGCGGCACCGGTCGAGGTCGGGACGATGTTCAGCGCGGCGGCGCGGGCGCGGCGCAGGTCCTTGTGCGGCGCGTCCTGCAGGTTCTGGTCCTGCGTGTACGCGTGGATGGTGGTCATCAGGCCCTGCTCGATGCCGAACGAGTCCTGCAGGACCTTGGCCAGCGGGCCGAGGCAGTTCGTGGTGCAGGAGGCGTTCGAGATGATGTTCTGCGAGCCGTCGTACTTGTCGTCGTTGACGCCCAGCACCACGGTCAGGTCCTCGCCCTTGGCGGGCGCGGAGATGATGACCTTCTTCGCGCCGCCGGCGAGGTGCGCCTTCGCGGCGTCGGCGTTGGTGAAGAAGCCGGTCGACTCGACGACGACGTCCACGCCGAGGTCGCCCCAGGGCAGGTTTGCCGGGTCGCGCTCGGCGAGGGCCTTGATCGTCTTGCCGTCGACGACGATGCCCTCGTCGCTGACGCTGACCTCGCCCGGGAAACGGCCGAGGATGGAGTCGTACTTCAGCAGGTGGGCCATGGTGGCGACGTCGCCGAGGTCGTTGAACGCGACCACCTCGATGTCGTGACCGGCGGCCTGCACGGCCCGGAAGAAGTTGCGGCCGATGCGGCCGAAGCCGTTGACACCTACGCGAACCGTCACTGCTGCCACTCCCTTGAGACTCGTCCGGGATCGCCCCGGAAAGACGTCCTTTACTCGGGCGCAACCCTAGCGTGCGTGCTCGGGCGGCCCTCTTTGCCCTGACGAGACTTCCACCACTCGGTGGGTCAGGTCAAGAATCGATCAAGTGCATCGCCACCAGGAGGTCTTGGGGAAACTCTCAGCTTCGCTGTGCTAGCCGTCGCTCCAGCGGCGTGCGCATCCGTGGCGTGACTCGCACCTCTCCGAACCACTCGGCCAGGTGGTTCGCCTCCGCTTCGACGGCCCGTTCGACGTCCGCGCCGACGTCCTCCAGGAAGTGGTGGACGACCTCGCCGTCCGGACGCTGCGCCCAGCCGCCGACGATCCGGCCGTCGGCCCAGACGGTGGGCCCGATGTTCCCGGTACCGTCGAACAGCGGCGCCTTGTGCGGGCCCAGATACCAGTCGCGCTCGAGCCATCCCATCGACGTCGGGTCGAGGGACGGGAGCAGCGCGACCCAGGGGCCGGGCTCCGCGACCGGCTCCACGTCGTCGGCGAGCACGACGCCGGGGACGCCGTCGAGATCCACCTCGACCGGCTGAATTTCCGCGAGCGCCTTCTTCGTCTGGCCTGCCGTCCAGCCCGTCCACCAGCGGAGGTCCGCGATCGGAGCGGGACCATAGGCGTAGAGCCACTTTCGGGCGAGCTCGACCCTGGCGGCGTCGGCGTCCCATGCGACGAGGCCCTGCGACAGCCAGTCCGCCATCGGGGCCCAGTAGTACTGGCTGCTGATCCAGCTGCCGCGCGGGCGGCCGCGCACGATGCGGCCGTCGACCGCGAGCTGGAACAGGACGCGGCTGGTGACGTTGGCGATCGCCTCGTACGGCTTTCCCTTCGCCATCAACAGCTGCTGCCTGAGCCGCGGCTCGTCCTCGCTCAGCTGTTGCGCGGTCGCGGAACCGCGGGCCTTCAGCGCACGCTCGGTCGCCTCCTCGACCTCGGCCAGCCAGCGTTCCGGATCGGGCAAGTTCTCCGGGTGTCCCTGCGTGGCGAGGTGCTGTTCGAGCAGGCGGCGCTGCTTCTTGGCGATGTCGACGGAACAGGCGGCCTGAATGAGCGCCGCGTTCTCGTGACCGACGACGAAGACGGTGCGGCGCATGCCGAGCATCCGGATCAGCGTGCGCTCCTCGTAAAGCGCGTTCTCCAGCTCCGCGACACCGTCGCCCTTCACCCGCGCCCACGCCGACAGGTGCACCGACGCCGGATCCGTGGCATGCAACGCGACGACCGCGTCCGCGGCGGCGTGCACCGAGCCGGCGGGCGTGGTCAGGTGATGACGTGTCGCGAGGCGGGCGCGGCGCTGCCGGATGCCGATCTTGAGGGTCACGGATCGGTTCTATCACCGGGGCCCGACAAAACCCCGCGGTGAGGTGTGGGGTCGTGAGCGGTAAGGACGGTTAGGGGCCAAGGGTGTCTTAGGTACCTACGGCGGGTGAGGCGGGATCGCGAGTCCGTGAAGGACTCCTTGAGGGACTCTGGGGCCCTCAAGGAGGCCTTCACGGACTCGATCATCGCCACGTTCGCCCCACAGGCACCAGCAGTCACAACGCCTGCGCGTGAAGGCCCCCTTCCCTCGGCTCAGCCGAGCAAACTCGACCTTCACACCTTGCCGAGGACGTGAAGCCCTCGTGAGTGGTGAGGGCGGTTGGAGCCAAGGGTGTCTTCGGTATCTACGGGGGGGGAGCCGGTATCGCGAGTCAGTGAAGGACTCCAGTCAGGCGCGGTCGTGGGGATGTCGTGAAGGGACCCGTTGAGACGATGAAGGTCTCAACGGGTCCCTTCACGACACAAGAGCTCGACGCCGGGGCCACTTACGAGGGACTAGACCCGCTCCAGTTCGAACACCGGGATGACCCGGCTGGTCTTGCGCTGGTACTCGGCGAACTGCGGCATGACGGCGGACTGCCTGGCGTAGACCTCGTCGCGCTCGGCGCCGGTGAGCAACCGGGCGCGGACCGCGAAGGTCTCGGTGCCGAGTTCGACCTTCGTGTCCGGGTTGGCCACCAGGTTGTGGAACCACGCCGGGTTCTCGTCGGAGCCGCCCTTGCTGCCGAAGATGTAGATCCGGTCGCCCTCGAGGAGCGGAACGAGCGGTGCGATCCGCTCGGTGCCGGACTTCGCGCCGGTGTGGTGGACGAGGACGAGCGGGAAGCCCTCGAACATGCCACCCGCCTTGCCGCCGGTCTCGCGGAATTCGGCGATCACGCCGCGGTTGATCTCGTCGAAGTCGAAGTCGATCGTGTCTGCCATGACCTCGATCATATGGCGCACCGTGTGACCGTATCGATGGCTGAAAACGCCACGAGCATATCCATTTGTCGCACTATGCTCGGCAGTATGGACCTCTTGGCCGAAACCCTCGCCGTGGGCGGCGTCCGCGGCACCGCCGGAGCCCGGATCGAGGCGTCCGGGCCGTGGGGGATCCTCTGGCACGGCATCGCCGGTGCGGCCTTCTACGCCGTCACCTGCGGGACGGCCTGGCTGGACGTGGCGGGCCATCCGCCGCGGCGGCTCATGCCCGGCGACGTCGTCCTGCTGCCGAACGGCCCGGAGCACACCCTGCGCAGCGCCCCGGACGTCGCGATCATTCCCAACCTGTGCACCGCGGCGGAGAAGGCGCGGGAGTGCGGCGGAGTACTGCGCCTCGGTTCAGGGGAGGTCGAGACCCATGTCCTCGGCGCGTCCTACGACTACGACCCGGCGGTGTCCACCCAGGTGATGGCCACCCTGCCGGAGCTGGTGCACATCCGCGCGAACCACGTCGGCGGCGGGCTGGACGACACCGTCCGGCTGTTGTCGCGGGAGCTGGCCTCTCCGCAGATCGCCACCGAGTTCGTCCTCAACCGGCTCGTCGACATCCTGCTGGTCCAGTTGCTCCGCGCGTGGCGGACCGAGAAACCGGCCGAGACGCGGGGAACCTGGCTCGGCGTCCTCGGCGATCCGCTGATCAGTGTGGCCTTGGCCAAGATCCACGAGGCGCCGGCGAAACCGTGGACCACCGACCTGCTCGCGGCGGAACTGGCGACCTCGCGCAGCACGTTGACCCGCCGCTTCCGCGAAACCACCGGCCGGACTCCCGGCGACTACCTGACCCAGTGGCGGATGGACCTGGCCGCGGTCCGGCTCCGCGACACCGACGACACGGTGGACACCATCGCCCGCTCTGTCGGCTACACGTCGGTGTACGCGTTCAGCCGGGCCTTCCGGCGGGCTCGCGGTCAGGCGCCGGGGCAGTACCGGACCTCGACCCGGGAAAGCCTCAAGCCGGCCGGGTGACCGGTACCGGGGCGATCGCCGGCCACCAGCTCGGTACCGGTGGTCGTGAGTGGCGATTCGGGTTAGAACCCGAATCGCCACTCACGACCAACCCGACCCACGTCTTACCGCTACTTCGCCACGCGAAAGCCGGTCAGGCTCCCGGCCGGGTGACCGGAACGACGTCGAGGAGTTCCTTCAGGCCTTCGAAATCCTGCGGGTTGGTGGTGTACAGGGGCATTCGGTTCGCGACGGCCACACTGGCGATCATCAGGTCGGCCACGCGGCGCCGGGGCGTCCTGCCCATCGCGAGCACGGAAGCCGACACCCTCCCGAAGATCCGGGCCGCCTCGGTGCCGAAGGGCAGCGGATCGAATTCGGACTCCACCCGTTGCAGCAGATCCGTGCGCCGGGCCCGCTCGGCCGGGTCCGTGGCGTAGTGCGGTCCTGCCGACAGTTCGGCGAGCGTGATCGTGCTGATCGACATCAGATCCGGCAGCTGGGCGTGATCGATCGTCCGGCGCAGGATGAGGATGTTCGTGTCGAGCAGGCCGTGGACCTCAGCGGCCATAGGGATCGCCCGCCTCCCCTTCGAGAGCGTCGTCGAGGTCCGCGCGGAACCTGTCCGGGTCGACGAGCGGAGCGTTCGCCGAACCGGTGGCGAACTGGTCACGGGAAACGGCGTGCCGTCGACACAGCGGGACCAGCTGGGCGATGGGCGAACCGCTACGGGTCACGGTGAAGGTTTCACCGTGCTCGACCGCGTCCATGATCTCGCCGGAACGGTTCCGGAGATCACGCTGAGAGATCTCGTGTTGAACGCTCATGAGCGCACTATAGCGCTCATGTGCCCCCTGGTGCCACCGTGTGCCACCTAGGCGGTCTCCTCCTCCGGCTGCGGCTCCTCCGCCGGCCGCGTGAACAGCCGCGTCGCCGAAAGGCGGGCGACTCCGTCCGGCTCCCCCAGTTCGTCGGTCGCGTTCCGGATCGTCGCGTCGACGGACAGGTACTTGCGTCCCGCCCGCAGGTCCGCGTCGTTGCGCAGCCGCACGATCAGCGGGAACTCGCTCAGCGCGCCGGCGTCGAACAGGCCGGTGGTGTAGATCAGCTGGACGCCCAGCGCCTCCGCCACCGCGCGCTGAAGTTCCAGCAGGTAACCCGCCGAAGCCCGGCCGATCGGGTTGTCGAGAAAGAGCACGCCGGAGTGCCGGTTACGCGCCTTGCCGCGGTTGTTCGCCCGCAGCGCCGCCAGGGTGCAGTACAGGATGATCGCCGCGGTCAGCTGCTGCCCGCCGGAGAACACGTCCCGGATCTCGGAGACACGCTGGCGTTCGGTCCGCAGTACGGAGTCCGGCTTCAGCATGTCGACCCGGAATCCCTTGGGGGCGGCGGCCTGCACGCCGCGCAGCACGAGGGAAAGCCCGTCTCGCTTGACATCCCGGCCGTCGGAGGTCTTCCCCACCGCGGCCTCGTCGACGACCTCGCCCAGCTTCTCGGCGAGCACGTTCTCTTCGAGTTCGGTGAAGCGGATCCGCAGGAACTCCTGGCCCGACCAGTCGCCGAGACCGTCCGGCAGCCGCGAAACCCGTTGTGCCGCGCGAAGAGTGCGCAGCGCGCCGTCGACCATGCCCTGCAGGCGGGTGATGATGCCGCCGCGGTGCCGGTCGATCTGCGCGAGATCGTCGGTGAGCGTACGCAACCGCGGACGCAGCGCCTCCGCCCATTCCGCGGCGTGGGCGGGCAACTGATCGCGGCGGACCGAGATCACCTGCTGCCGCACCGGCGTGCTGAGCTTCTCGAAGCGCTTGTCCGTCGCGTACTGCGCCAGCTGGTCGGCCGCGGCCCGCACCCGGCGGTCGCCAGCGTCGGCGGCGTCCTGCGCCTCCGTGAGCGCCGTGTTGAGCCGGGCGTGTTTGGCACGCGCGGATTCGACGTCGCCGTCGAAAGCGGCCACATCGTCCTCTTTGGACAACAGATGCGCCATGGATTCGGCCAGCAGGCCGAAGCCGGACGCGGACGCCTTCGCGGACTCCAGTGTCGCTTCGGCCGCGGCGCGGCGCTCCTGTAGTTCCTCCCATTTCCGCGCGGCGGCGGACACTTCGAGGCTCGCTTCGTCGATCAATTCCAGGCCGTGTTCGATGTCCTTCGGCCTGGCGTCGAGGGCGAGCTGGGGGCTCGCTAGCTCCGGGAGCTGGGCCAGTTCCGCCTTGCGGGTCGCGACGAGCCCGACGATCTCGGTGCGTTCCTCCTCCAGCACGGCGACCGCCCGGTTCGCCCGCGCCTGTGCCGCCGCCCGCGCGGAAGCGTCGGAACCGTCCGGCGTCTCCAGCAACGACGACGCCCGCTCGCGGACGGCGTCGTCCAATGCCTCGACGGCCGCCCGCGCGGACGTCTCGACACTTTCGGCCTGTTCGAGTTCGGCACGCAGATCGCTGCCGACCTCGACCTTCGCGTACGCCTCGGAAGCCGACGAGAAGGTACGCCGCAACGCGTCCACCGGCTCGGCGGGCACCGGATCGTCCTCGGTGACATCGCTCGACCCCGGAACTTCGGCCAGCTCGGACTTCGCGGTCGTCGCCGTGCGCCGGTGCCCGTCGGCGGTGCGCTGTTCCTCGCCTGCCTGCTCGCGCAGCCGGGAAGCCTTCACCGCCGCTTCGGACGCCGTCGACTCGGCCCGCTCGGCGGTCTCTGTCGCGCGTTCGACGTCGTCCGTCCACTCGGGAATCTTCGCGGCGCGCGTGGCGAGCGCCTCGAGGCCGCGGGCACGCTCCCCCGCCTCGGCCGAAGCCGCCCGCAGTTCGGGGACTCGCTCCCGCAGCCCGGTCGCCTTCTCGCCGAGGCGTTGGAACTCCTTTTCCGCCTGTTCCAACGCGGTCTGCGCGGTTTCGTGCGCGGTGCGCGCGTTCTGCAACTGCTCGGCCAGCGTCGCGATGCTGCCCGGCGGGTAATCCTCGCGCCACGTCTTGAGCTTCCACGACAGCGCGCTGTCGTCGGCCAGCGAAGTCGCCAGCGCCTCCAGACGGCGCTGACGTTCCGCGTGCCGGAGCGCGATGGCCTCGCGCTCGGCGTCGGCGGCCTCTTCGTCGTACATGGCCGGGTTGGGCGGCACGAGGAACTCGATACCCGCCTCTCCCGGCAGGCGGTCGGTCGTGGTGGCCTCGGTCGTGGCGACCGGGATGATCGTGGTGGGAAGCAGACGCCGCTCCGCCAGGACCTTCTCGGCGAGCCGGACCTGGTCCGGCTCGTTGAGCAGGATCCCCGAGACGAGCTGGGGCGCACGGGCCAGCACCGCCGCCCGCCGCTTCTTGTCCAAAGTAGACAGATAACGCCAGCCGGACCACGCGTTCATCCCGGCGGCTTCCAGCGCGTCCAACGCGGCCTGGACCTCTTCGGTGGCGGGCAGGAGACCACCAGAACCGAGTGCGTTCAGCGCGCGCTCGTCGACGGATTCCTCCATCCGCAACGCGGTCTGTTCCTTCTCCGCGGCCGAACCCGCCTCGCGGAGCCGCTCCAGCAGCACCGGGAGATCCGTCTCCAGCGCGACGTCGTCCGCGCCGAGGAGCTCGCTCAGCCGGGGTTCGACGGCGAGCGCGTCGGTGCGCCGATTGGCCCGATCGAGCTCGTCGGCCGCGCGCTCCAGCCTGTCCTTTGTGGACCCGGCGAGACGGTGCGCGTCGTTGACCGTGGCCTGCGCGGAGCGCAGATCCTCGGCGACGCGTTCGAGTTCCTGGTCACGGCGGACGAGTTCCGCGGCGGTCGTCTCGGCCTCGGCCCTTGCCTCGCGGGCCGCCTCGGCGACATCGGCTCCGGCCTTGAGCGCGCCGGACCGGACGGCTTCCGCGATCTCCTCACGGACCTCCGCGATCCGCGCTCCCAGCCCGCGGGCCTCCGCCCGGCGCGAAGCCGCGAGGTTCGCCGACTCGTCCCGTTCCGCCTGTGCCTTTTCCGCCTCGGCACGGAGAGCGCCGACCTGCGCCTCGGCCTTCGACGCCTGTTCGGTCGCGTTCTTGGCCAGCGCCAGCAGGCCACGCGCGAGCGCGGCCGCGGCGGTGTTGCGCGCCTGCAGCGCGGGCTGCGCCTTCTGCTCGCGATTTCCCACCAGTTCCCGGAAATCGCGGGCCTTGCGGGCGGCGTTGAGGTGGTTGAGCACGGTGGCGCATTCCCGCCATGCCTCGGCGGAGGTCTTGGCCTCGGCCAGTTCGCCGTCGATCCGCTTCTTGCTCTCCTGCGCCTCGTCGAGCCGCAGTTTCCCGACCAGGCGGCGGAGTTCGGTGACACCGGCGGTGAGACGACGGTGGTCGCCCTCGGCCAGTTTCTCCGCGGACTTCACCTCGTCGACGTGCTGTTCGAGCCCGCTCAGCCGCTCGTTCTCCAGCTTGTCCCGCGCGGCGACCTGGCCGGCCAGCGTCCGCATCTCGGCGCGGGCCGCGTCGGCGAGCTTCCGTGACGCGGCCGCGACGCCTTCCTCATCCGCCAGTGGCGTGAGCAGATCGAGGGCACCCGCGACGAAGTCCCGCTCCGACAGCAGATCCCCCCGCTGGGCGAGGTTGTGCGCGTAGGTCGCGACGACCTCGGCGAGGTCCTTCGGCTCCTCCTCCGAAAGGACCGCGCGCAACAGGAACTCGACGAACGCCTCGTCGGTACTGAACGCGAAGGCGTCCGCCGCCTCGCCCTCACCGGCGTTCATCGCGCGCTGGTACCGGAAAAGCTCGGTGTCGAGGCCGAGACCGTCGAGCCGGGACGTCCATTCGTGGTGACGCCGGGTCCAGAACAGCTCCAGTTCCGGTTCGCCGCCGTGCACCTTGTCGAGCTGGTCGTGGAAACCGGACATCGTCAGGAGCCTGCCGTCCGACGTCAGCGGCAGCGAGTCCAGATCGAGCGAGGGGGTGGGACGGAAGCAGTACCAGGAATCGACGAGGTTCTCCGAATCGGCCGACACCACGTGCCCGCGCCATTCCGACACCTTGCCGGTGATCACCCGGTGGCCGGTCTCGACCTGCAGCCACTCCAGCACGACGTGCGAGACGTCCTTGGCGGTGACGAACTTCTCCAGCACCTTGGTGTTCGTGGTGCCGACGACCTGGCGGCGGCCGGGCAGCATGACCGAGAAGATCAGCTTGATCAGGACGGACTTTCCACCACCGTTCTCCAGGAACAGCACGCTCGCCGGCGACGGGCGCCGCGGCGGCCCCTCCCCCGCCAGGTGGATACCGGCGCTGAACAGCGCGTCCTGTTTGGGCGCGGTGATGGCGGCGCCGACGCCGCTGAAGTCCAGCACGACGTCCTGGTACCGCGCGCCCGCCGGGCCCACCGAGTGCAGGCGAACCCGCGAAAGCTCGTACATCTCTTTCGTCCCCTTTTAGAGCGTGTCCGACGCGGCAGCGCGCAGTGTCCCGCCGCCGTTGGCGACCGAGACCACGTTCAGCTCGAGCAGATCGTCGAAGGTCGCGTCGGCGGCGAGTTCCCGCACCTGCACCTGATAGCGCGGCGTCGTCCGGTAGGTACCGCCCTGTTCCCCGCTGACCTGGACGAGAAAGCCTTGATCGGCGAGAAAGCGCAGGGCCCGCGCGACCATGCCGCGCGTGGTGTCCGAAGCCAGCCTGCCGTCCTTGGTCGCCGCCGCCGCGGGACGCCGGGCGTAGGCGCGCCAAGCCTGTTCGAGCTCGGGCGCGTCGGCAAGCGGGTCGTTGTTCGCCTCGGCCGCCGCCGCGCGCTCGTCGAGGATCCGGCAGGCCTCACGCACCATCGCGTCCACCTGCTCGACGCTGACGCGGCCGATGTAGGTGTCGTTGGCGAGGTCGTCCGGGCGCGGGTAACCGAGCGCCGCGGTGGCCAGGTGGACGAGCCCGTGCAGGACCTTCTCGGTCTCCCGGCGTTCGCGGATCTTGCTCTGCCGCGCGTAGCTGTCCATTTTGATCTCGAAGACGGACTCGTCGGTCGCCGCCAGCACAGCCCCGGCCTGGAGGTTGACCTCCAGCACCATCAGCCCGAGCCCGGCCGCGACCGCGTGCGTGAGCTGTTTGAACGCCCTGTCCTCGCCGTAGCGCCGGACGAGGTCGCCGTACACGACGTCTCGCGACGGCAACTGCTTCGGGCGCATGCCGAAGGAAACCAGCCTGGCCGCGGATTCGACGTCCCCGGTTGTCGTCACGCGACCTCCTCCTCTTCTTCTTGGCGATCGACCGTGGCCGACGAAAGCAGCAGATCCGCGCCGCCGAACTCGGGATCTTCGAGCAGCGTGCCGTCGTCGACGGCCAGCAGCACTTGACGCTGCCCCAGCCGCAGCGCCGCGCCGACCTCGGGACTGTAGGCGTGCACCGCCCGCAGGGCGACCAGGGCCGGCAGCCCGGGATCGATCCGGCGGGCCTCTTCGAGCAGTCCGGACAGCCGTCGCGGCACCTCCGGCAGGTCGAGCAGGTCGTCGGCGAGGCGCCACTGCTCGTCGCCGAACCTGTCGGTGACATCGGCGGGCATGAGCTCGGGCTCGGGGATCTCGCCGACGAGCTGGTCGCGTTCCGGTGCCGGCCGCAGCAGCAGCGACACCAGCGAAGACAGCGACGGCACGGTCGGCGGGGAGATGCCGGCACCGGCGTGGAAGAACGACTCGGCGGGCGCGACGGCCTCCGCGATCGGCAGGCCCAGCGTCGGCATCAGGAGCTGGCCGAACAGGTCGATCGTCGCACGCTGCGGCGGCCCGGAGAACTGCTGGCGGTCCTGTTCGGCGCGGAAGACCGCACCGGCGTCGGCCAGCCTCGATTGGAGCCGGGTGTGGCGACGGATGCAGTCGCTGACGATGTCGACGAGTTCGGCCGCGCGGCGTTTGCGGTCGAGATCCTCGGTCTCGTCCCGCGACGCGGTGATGTTCTTGAGGATCGCGTTCTCGGCACGGAACCGGGACTCGATATGGGACAGCGCCTGGTCCAGCAGGTCCGGGACCTCGCGCTCCCAGTCGACCGCGCGGACGTCGCGCCGGGTGGCGTCCAGCTTGGCGCGCAGTGTCTCGCCGTACTGGACGGTCCGGTAGCGGGCCTGCTCGGCGGCGAGCTTCGCGTCGGCGAGGCGGCCGCGGTTGATCAGGTTCTCCAGTTTGACCTCGGCCGCGATCTGGGCGGACTCGACGTCGGTGTCCAGCGCGCCGACGAGGACGTTGATCGCCTCGTCGGTGGCACGCAGGTAGACCTCGCCGTCGGGCGCGGCCAGCTCGACGAGCAGTTTGAAGTCGAACTGGCGGCGCTGGTAACCCCCGCCGGGGCCGATGGAACCGTAGACGCGGCGGAACCCGCGATCGGTGGTGCCGACGTTGATCAGGTTGTCGAGGACCCACCGGGCGACCTTGGCGTGCTCGTCCGGCGTCCGGCCGGGCGCCTGGAGCGCGACGAACGGCAGCAACCGCGCGATCACCTGTTCGTGATCGGCGCCGGTGTCGAAGTCCATCGACACGGTGACCTGGTCGATCGTGTGCAGCGCGATCTCGGCCATCTGGTAGATCGTGGCGTCCGCCCAGTCCAGCTTCGCCTTGCGGGCGTCGAGGTCGTGCAAGGGCGCTGTGCAGGCCAGCGCCTTGAGGCGGCGGGTCAGCCCCTCGTCGGCCAGCCCCATCCCGGTCAGCTCGTCGTCTCGCACAGCAGGCCAGGCTAGTCGCCACCCCCGGTGACCCGCACGGGTGACCGGGGTGAGCTCAGGTGTGGATGTAGGAATGGATCAGGATCGAGGGTTCGGTGCCCCCTCGATGCTGCAGGACCGCGTTCACGACGACGAGGTCGTGAAGATCACCCGGCTCGCCTGCCGGTGACCCGGGCGGGGTGCTGCCCGGTCGCCGGGGGTACGGGCAGCACCCCCACGAGTGACCAGGACTGCTCGCCATCGCGGGTCCCGGTAGCGTCTGGTCCATGCGTGAAATGAGCCGGGACGAATGGTGGAAGTTCGCGAGCGAGGGCACCCGGACGGGCATGCTCGGCCTGGTCCGCGCCAACGGGGCGGCGATCGTGACGCCGGTGTGGTTCCTGCTGAACGAGGGGCCGGACGGTGACGAGCTGATCTTCACCACCGGCACGGAGACTCTCAAGGGGAAGGCGCTGCGCCGCGACCCGCGGTTCTCGCTGGCCGTCGACGACCAGAAGCCGCCTTACTCGTATGTGCAGTTCACCGCCGAAGCCGTGTTGCACAACGACCTCGACGAGATGCTCGAATGGGCGACCAAACTCGGTGGCCGGTACATGGGCGCCGACCAGGCCGAGGCCTATGGCAAGCGGAACGCGGTGCCCGAGGAGTCGTTGGTGCGTGCACGGATCACGAAGGTGATCGCGCGGGCCGACATCGCCGGCTGACCCGCTCTCCGGTTCCGGCGCGATAGCGCGTGAAGGCCCCCTTCCCTCGGCTCAGCCGAGGGAAGGGGGCCTTCACGCGCTCCGGGCGCGTTCCTGGTGTCGGCACGGGGGTGCTGCCGGGTCCGACTGGGGCGACGTTGGAAGCCGTGTCCCACTGGTCGCGACACTCGGGCATGACCCTCCGTGTTGATGTTGGTCAAGTATTGACACGAAGCACCCGCTGGTGTGTGATCTGAACCATAGATAGGAAAGTTTCCTAACTAAAACTCCCTCCCCTGCCGGGCTCGCGCCCGGTCCGCCGTTGCACCTCCCGACCCCGAACTTCACGCATGGAGGCTCCAGTGGCACCCCGACCCCCGTGGCGCGCGTTGCTCACGTGTGCCGCCGCGACGGCGATGACCCTCGCCGTCCTGCCTGCTCTCCCCGCCGGCGCGGCACCGACCGACCATGAATCCGAAGCGGCGACGATCTCCCAAGGCGCCGTCGAAAAGAACCACGCGGGCTATTCCGGCACCGGGTTCGTGAACTTCGACAACGTCACCGGCAGCTACGTCGAGTACACGGTGAACGCCGCGCAGGCCGGAACCCAGACGCTGACTTTCCGCTACGCCAACGGAACCACGATCGACCGGCCGGTTTCCCTGAGTGTCAACGGGACCGCCACCGGCACGCTGTCCTTCCCCGGGACCGGCGCGTGGACCACCTGGAAGACCGTCACCAAGGACGTCGCCTTGGCCGCCGGGGCGAACAAGATCCGCACCACCGCGACGACCGCGAACGGCGGTCCCAACGCGGACAAACTCACCGTGAGCGGAGTGGCCGACGCGGAGGCGCCGACCCCGCCGAAGAACCTGGCCGCCAAGGACATCAAGGCCCGCAGCGCCACCTTCACCTGGGAAGCCTCGACGGACAACGTCGGCGTGGTCCGCTACGACGTCATGCGCGGCGGCAACGTCCTCAAGACCGTCGACGGGAACACGCTCACCGCGACCGTCGACAACCTGCAGCCGAACACGGCCTACGACATCTCGGTCGGCGCCTTCGACGCGGCCGGAAACCCTTCGCAGCAAAGCAATGTCGTCCAGTTCACCACGCCGCCCAGCGGGGACACCACACCGCCGACGGTGCCGGGGAACCTGCGCTCGACGTCGGTGACCGCGAACAGTGTCTCCCTGGCGTGGAACGCTTCCACGGACGACAGCGGCACCATCGCCGGCTACGACGTCTACCAGGGCACCACGAAGGTCGCGACGACACCGTCGCTCGAAGCCACGATCACCGGGCTGACGGCGAACACGTCGTACACCTTCACGGTGAAGGCGCGTGACCTCGACGGCAACGCCTCGGCCGCGAGCGCCGCGCTGACCGCGAAGACGAGCGGGAACGCGGGTGGCGGGATCCCCGAGTACGACAAGGAAATCACCAAGGTGGACCTCGCCTGGTCGGTCGACTTCCTGCCGGACGGCACGGCGCTGGCAACCGAACGGGACCGGTTCGAGATCCTGCGGATCACGCCGTCGGGCGAGAAGACCACGGTCGGCAAGGTGCCCGGCGCGGTCGGCACCAACGGCGAGGGCGGCCTGCTCGGCATCGCGATCTCGCCGAACTACGCCACGGATCACGCGATCTACCTGTACCACACGGCATCCGGGGACAACCGGATCGTGAAGATGACCTACGACAACGGAAAGCTGTCCTCGACGTCGACGCCGGTGCTCACCGGGATCGCCAAGAACCGCTACCACAACGGCGGAAGGCTGCGTTTCGGCCCGGACGGCAAGCTCTACGCCACCGCCGGCGACGGACAGAACAAGGACACCGCGCAGAACAAGGGATCGCTCAACGGCAAGATCCTGCGGGTCAACCCCGACGGCTCGGCGCCGAGCGACAACCCGTTCTTCTCCACCGGCGGCAGCGCCCGCTACGTGTGGAGCTTCGGGCACCGTAACCCGCAAGGCCTGGCGTGGGATTCCCGTGGCCAGCTGTGGGCTTCGGAGTTCGGCGACGGCAAGCTGGACGAGCTCAACCTGATCCAGAAGGGCGGCAACTTCGGCTGGCCCCAGTGCGAAGGCACCGAGGGCTCCTGCGGTGGCACTGTCGCACCGAAGAAGACCTGGTCGACGAGCTCCGGCGGGCCGAGCGGGATCGAGATCGTCAACGACTGGATCTACGTCGCGGCGGTCACCAGCCAGCAGCTCTTCGCCACCCAGATCAACGCGGCGGGCAACGGCGTCGGTTCGGTGCAGTCGCTGTTCTCCGGCCGCTGGGGCAGGCTCCGCTCGGTCACCAAGACACCGGACGGCGGCCTGTGGGTCACCTCGACCAACGCGGACAAGAACGGCGGCACGCCGAGCGGGATCGACAACGTGGTGGCACGGTTGAAGTTTCCCGGTGGCGGGCAGCCGGGAGCGTTCAAACTGACCAGTTCCGCGTTCGCCGACAACGCCTCGATCCCGGACAAGTTCACCTGTGCCGGTGACGGCACCGCCGGCCAGGACACCTCTCCGCCGCTGGCGTGGAGTGCCGGGACCACCGGCGCCAAGGGATACGCGGTCGTCTTCGCCGACGTGGCCAACAACGGCAACAAACTGCACTGGGCGATCTGGGACATCCCGGCCTCCTCGGGGTCCACGGTGTCGCTGCCCGAAGGCCTCGGAGCGGGCTACACGGTCCCGAACCAGAACGGCGCCAAGCAGAAGGCCATGGGCAGCGGGGCGAACTCGCAGAAGTACTTCGGCCCCTGCCCCGGCGGCTCCAGCCATCCCTACACGTTCACGCTCTACGCCCTGAAATCGGCGACAGTGCCGGGCTTGTCCTCATCCTCGACGATGGCCCAGATCGAGACGGCGATCAAGAACGCCTCGACGGCCAACGTCAAACTGCGCGGCAAATCCAGCGCCGCGTCCTGAGTCGCGGTCGGGGTGTCCGGAGCGGCGCCGGGCACCCCGGCCGTTTCCACGGAAACGGCTAGCCGCTGTCCTGTAAGTCTTGCTCGCGGGCTTCGGAACCGGGCATCTGGTAGTGAAAGCTTTCTTGCCTACCCTGAGGGCCAATGCCAGGAACGTGGAGTGCGAACTCGCCAGGCTCGCCAACCGTCCACATAGGACGCGGCTCGGGCGAATGTCTGCTTGCTCCTAGTTTGACCGTGTCCGCAAGTACCTGATGGCCCCCTTCCTTGCGTCTAGCGCAACGAAGGGGGCCATCATGTACTTGCCTGCTCGAGTCAGCACGAAACTGGCGAACGTGTCGAAACGCAGCCATACCACTGGCCTTATTGAGGGGTAAGGCAAATCTGACGTGTCGGCTACCGAAGGTCTGTGAACTCCCGCCGCTCGCCTTCGCCGACTTGGCGGCGCTCACCAGCCGAACAGGTTCCGCATGATCCGCGAGCAGCGTTCGGTCATCGCCGAGGCATCCTGATCCGGCTGGTCGATCCACCAGCTGATCAGGGAATCGACCACTCCGGTCCACACCTGGGCGATCGCCTCGATGTCGCGATCGTCGTCCAGCCCGCGCGAGTGCATCAGCTGCGCGGCGCCGATCAGCGCGAATCCGTCGAGCCGATGGCGATACTCGACCGCGACGCCGGCGATCTCGCCGGTCGACGGCACCGTCGGGTCGCGGAGCAGCTTCCACGCGTACCGGTCGTTGTCGAACGTGTCGAAAATGGCCGAGAGCACCGCGAGCGGCATGCGTTCCGGCGGCTCGCCCTTCTCCGCCATCGTCTCGGCGACCCCTTCGGTCAGCCTGTCCCCCGCCCGGTGCAGGCAGGCGAGGTACAGCCCGTCTTTCGAGCCGAAGTACTGGTACAGCAAGGGTTTCGTGACGCCGACCCGGCGGGCGATCTCCACCATCGACGCCCCGGCGTACCCGTTCTTGCCGAACTCCTCCGTCCCGGCGCGCACGATCTGGGTCTCCCGTTCCTCACGGGGCACCCCCTTCGTGCCGACGGCCCTTGCTTCTGTCACGGCGATTATCTTACCCTGAGGTAAATGACCTTAGGGTAAGTTACCTGATGGTCAGTTAACCAGGGGCGAGACAGGGAGAGGTGCGATGGCGGAGTTTCTTGCCCACTTGAGTGACCCGGTGCTGCTGGCGACGCCGGTGTTCCTGCTGTTCGTCGCGATCGAGATCCTCGCGCTGCATGTGCTCGGCCACGACGACAACGTCATCGGCTACAGCGTCAAGGACACCCGCACCAGCATGTCCATGGGCGCGGTGGCGGTGGTGATCAACGGTGTCTTCCGCATCGCCATGCTGTTCGTGTTCGCCGCGCTCTACGAACTGGCGCCGGTGAAGTTCAGCCCGCACGACTGGTGGACCTGGGTACTGATGCTGCTGGGCCAGGAGATCGTCTTCTACGCCTACCACCGGGCGAGTCACCGCGTCCGGATCATGTGGGCCGGCCACCAAGTGCACCATTCGAGCAAGCACTACAACTTCTCGACGGCGTTGCGGCAGAAGTGGACCCCGTACTTCCAGCTGCCGTTCTGGTCGATCCTCGCCCTCGCCGGAATCCCGCCGTGGATGATCCTCACCGGACTGTCGATCGACCTCGTCTACCAGTTCTTCGTGCACACCGAGAAGATCCGGAAGCTGCCGCGCTGGTTCGAGTACGTGTTCAACACGCCTTCACACCATCGTGTGCACCACGGCAGCGACCAGGAGTACCTCGACGCGAACTACGGCGGCATCCTGATCATCTGGGACCGGATGTTCGGCAGTTTCGTGCCCGAAGGCAAGCGGCCGACCTACGGGCTGACCAAGAACGTCGGGTCCTGCAACCTGCTCAAGGTCGGCTTCCATGAATACGGCTCGATACTGCGAGACGTCCGCGCCGCCGGGTCTTGGCGGGACAAACTCGGGTACCTGTTCGGCCCGCCGGGCTGGCAGCCCAAGGAGGCGCTGAGCCCAGGCCGTGTCCTGTAAGTATCGCCTGGCGTGCTGACCTGCGGAAAGAGAACGCCTGACTTCTACGCCGGGCGAGCGGGGAAGATTTGGGACGTTGAGTGTCCCAAATCCTCCCC
The DNA here is from genome assembly GCF_003947325.1 of Amycolatopsis sp. WAC 01375. Lineage (NCBI taxonomy): Bacteria > Bacillati > Actinomycetota > Actinomycetes > Pseudonocardiales > Pseudonocardiaceae > Amycolatopsis > Amycolatopsis sp. WAC 01375. Next base: position 54,397 of record NZ_QHHW01000022.1, on the reverse strand, counting down.
TCTCGCGAAGTGGGCCTGTTGATCCCGCCTGACGTCGGGCGGACAGTTGCCTTGTCGACAGACGGCGACGTCGCAGCGGGGCGCTGCGGCCGCCGGGGGAGCAAGGGACCTTTGCTATCACTTGGGCCGCCGCGTGTTGCGAAAGCCACTTTCGCAACCTTCAACGTTGCGAAAGTGGCTTTCGCAACCTCCCGAGATGTCTCACCCGAGCCGCGGACCTGCGGCAAGAGAGCAAGGGACCTTTGCTATCGCCTCCGGGTCACTCCAGCACCTTCGCGTCCTTGCAGGACACGGCTCAAGCGGTCCTGCGCAACGCGGGTGAGTTCTGGGGCCGGATCTCCGGCGGGAGACTCTCCAGCGGCGGCCGCTGGGTGAGGGCCACGTCGGTGAGCACGAGTTCCCGTTCGACGTCCTCCCCCGCGCCGCGCCGGAATTGGGCGAGCGACGTCGACGGCGGCGCCGCGGAGATCACCCGGCCGCCCCGCTCCAGCCGGTCCATCAGGGTCAGCATGATCTGCGCGGCCATCCGGCCGAGCGCCTGGGTGCCCTGGTGGCGGTGGGTCCGGTGGCCGAGGTCGACCTGCGCGAGCGCGTCGAGCCCGTGCAGTTCGAGCAGGTCGATCAGGTGGCCGACCTCGACGCCGTAATGCGTGACGAACGGGATGCCTTCGAGCACTTCGCGCCGCCCCGCGTACTCGCCGGCGAGCGGCTGGACGAAACCGGCCAGTTCCGGCCAGTACATGTTGAGCAGTGGGCGGGCGACGAGTTCGGTGACCCGGCCGCCGCCGTCGGGTTCGACACCCGCCGCCCCGGCGAGCGGCCGGTGGTAGAACCCTTTGACGTAGGCGATCCCCGGGTCGGTCAGCAGTGGTCCCAGCAGGCCGGTCACGTAGCCGGCGGTGAAGTCGCGCAGATCGCCGTCGACGAAGACGACAAGATCACCGGTGGTTTCGGCGACGCCCTTCCAGAGCGCTTCTCCCTTGCCCGGCAGGCTTTCCAGAGCCGGGAACACCGCGTCCTGCGCGACGACGTCGGCACCTGCCGCGCGGGCGACCTCGGCGGTGGCGTCGGTGGAATGGCTGTCCACCACCAGGATTTCGTCCACCAGGGGGAAGCGTTCGACGAGTTCACTCCGGATGGTGCCGACGGTCGCGCCGACGGTCTCCGCTTCGTCGCGGGCCGGGATCACCACCGAAACCCGCGTCCCGCGTTTGGCGGCGACGAGGTCGCCCGCCCACCAGTCACCCGCCCGGCTGCTGCGCCGGGCGAGCCACGTGCCGACTTCCGCCGATACCCGCATGGCTGCCCCTTCCTCGAAGATCACCTCACCGGGAAGCTTCGAGGGGAGCTGTTTCCATCCGTCGTCACCGCGGAAACCGCCGCGTTACGCCTGCCCGCCGCAGGTTAACGGCCGGACAGTGCGGCGGAGAGGGCCTCACCGGTGCGGCGCTTGGCGAGGTAGAACGCCGCCTCGTGCGGTTTCGCCCCGTTGTCGACGGTGTAGCCGCTGTCCAGGACGCCGTCGGCGCCGGGGAACAGCCTGCTGAGGTCCGGCCGGGCGGCGACGAGGTCGTCGCGGTCGGCCAGGTTCACCCAGCTCGCGACGCCGGGCGGGGCGGACGGGGGCTGCGGGCGGGTCCGTTCGTAGACCACCGTGCGCAGGCCCAGCGGCGAGCCGAGGGTGAGCAGGAGCGGTAGCGGACGGCCGTGCAGATGTGCGGCTTCGTAGGCGACGACGGAACCGAGCGAATGCCCGATGATCGCCTCGGTCTCCGGGCCGATGTGTTCGGCGACGCGGTCCTGCACGCGTTTCCGGATCGTCTCGTCGGTGAGGTACAGCGTCACCTGTTTGAGTGCCTTGACCACCACGCGTTCGGCGAACGCCACTCCGAGCCTCGCGAACGGCTTCAGCCGCACCAGCGCGTTCAACACCGGGCGGGCGGCCGCGCGCACGCCCTGGGTTTCCCCGTCCGGACCGCCGAGCCGGGCCAGTTCGGCACTCGCCCGCTCGCGATCCGTCTCGCGGGACGCCGAAACGGCCGCGTTCCGGAGCCACTCCCCCGCCAGCGCCTCGGCGAGTTCCCACTCGTCGGCGGTGAGTTCGTCGGCGCCGCCTTGCTGGCCGTCCTTGAGGAAAAGGTCACCGTAGAAGGCCATCCGCGCGTCACCGGGCCGGGCGTCGCGCCACAGGGCGTCGGCCAGTCCGGCGTCACCGGCGAGCCGGACACCACCCGCCAGACTCGGCAGCCATTCCGCCTCGAGGGTGTCCGCGGACTTCTGTTCCTGGGCGATGCCGTGCACCAGAACGATCCGAGCCATGGCGCACAGTATCGCGACCGCCCTTGCCGGTGACCGTCCGATGAGACAAAGTGATCTCCGTGGGAGAGCGGAGGTCGTTGGTCGTCGCGTCGCAGTGCGACTCGCTGAACCTTCTCTCGTTCCTCCCCGACGCGGGCCGTCAGGTTTCGACGGCCCTGCTCGACCCCGAGATCGGCGGCTGCGTCCCCGCGCTCGAGGACGGCCGCGGCCTGCTCGTCGACCCGACGATGGTCGAGCTGGACGACGCACTGGTGGAAGCCTTCGAGCGTGCTTCGGAAGACGAGGCGACGCTGTTCCTTTCGCTCGTCGGGCACGGCGAGTACGCCGACGACGACTTCTACTTCCTCACCAAGGACACCGGCCTGCCGGTGGACAGCCGGAAATCGTTCCTGTTCGCCCAGCGCATCAAAGAGCTCCTCGGCCGCTATTCGATGCTGGACGGTCTGGTGATCCTGCTCGACACCTGCCACGCGGGGATCGGGGCGAGGCAGGCGGGCCAACGCTGGTTGCGGATCGTCGGCGAGGCGGGTAGACGGTTCGACCTGCTCACCGCCTCGGACGACCGTGTCGCGGCGAACGGGTGTTTCAGCCGGTCGCTGGTCTCGGTACTCCGGTCGGGGCACGCGGAGTTCGGCGAGCGCGTCCGATGCGCGGACCTCAAACGGGTGATCACCGCCCTGTGCCCGGCGCAGACCGCCATCCATCTGGGTTTCGACGGCACCCGTGAGGTGGCCGAAGCCGACCAGGGACTGTGGCTCGCGCTGAACTCCTCGCCCGCCTGGCGGCGTTCGCCCTTGGCCGGCAACCCGGCCGCGCCGCGGATCGAGCGGCTGACCGCCTACTACCGGCCGGATCCGAAGCTCGGCGAGACCGTCGGGCACCTGCTCACCGGAACCCGCCTGGTCGTGCTCGCGGGCGAGGCAGGCACGGGGAAGTCGGCCATGCTCGCCGCGCTGGCCCGGCCGTCGGTAGCCGGCTCGTACGTGCCGCCGGACTTCCTGCACGCCGTGCTGTTCGCCGGCCGAGGTGAGACCGCGGAACAGATCGCCCGTGAACTGGCCAGGCAGTTGCGGCGCACCGTCCCCGGATTCGCCGACGCCGAAGACGCCCATCGTGCCGGTCTCGACGACGTCGACCGCGCCGGCGCCAGCGCGTTCGAGCTGGCACTGCTCGGCCCGCTGCGCCGTCTCGCTCCACAATGGACCGGCGGTCCGGTGCGGATCGCGATCGACGGGTTCGACGACCTCGATCCCGGGCTCCGGTGGCGGCTGCGCGGGGTTCTTCTCGACCTGTCACTGGACCCGGCGCTGGCGTGGGTCAAAACGGTGGTGGCGACCCGGAAACCGGACGTCCTGGGGTCGGCGTTCGTGATCCGGCTCGGTGAGCGGGACGACGTCCCCGGACTGATCCTCGAACCGGAGGAAGCCTACGCGGGCGACCCCGTTCCGGGACACGACACCGGCTCGCCCACTTCGCCGCGGATCACTCCCGCCACCCTGATCATCGACGTCCCCGGCCTCCCGCCCGCGCGGCACGAACTGTCCTTCGGGCTCACGACACTCGGCCGCAGCAGGAACACCGCGCTCCGGCTCGGCGATTCGCGGGTTTCCCGGCTCCACTGCGAGATCCGCTGGGACGGCACGACGGCGTGGCTGACCGACCGGGACTCCGCCAACGGCACCTTCGTCAACGGGAACCGGGTGCTGAACGCCGAGTTGGCGCATCGGGACGTGCTCCGGCTCGGCGATTCGACGGTCACCTTCATCAGCGTCACGCAGGAAGACGAGGAGCGTGGCACCGGCGCGGTGGCCTCGCCGCGGCCGGGTCACGCGGTCCTGCTGGAGCTGCTCGGGCTGGCCGCCGGCCGCGGGCCCATCCCGATCTCGGTCCTCACCGCGGCGAGCGCGGCCGCGGGCGGTCCGGACCGGCGGGTGCACGTCCGCGATTTCCTGGCCGGGCTCGGTGATGCGGTCAGCCGGACGCGCGCGGGCCTCGCCGACGAAACCGTCCTGTGGACCGGTGCGCCGCCCGAGCTCTTCCCTGATGTGGCGACCCGTTTGCACGCCCGGCTGGCGGCGGCGACCTCGGAGGTGGCACTCGTGACCGGAGACGACGAGCCGACGCTCGAACAGGGTTATGCCGAGGCCAACGAGGCCGAGCACCTCTGGCTCGCCGGGCTCCGCGAAGACGCCCTCGTCTCGCTGGAACGCCGGGCGTCCCACATTCCGGTCGAGAACCGGGAACGCTGGGCGATCTGGGCGAACCGCGCGGCCGGTGAGCTCGGCGAGACCGACCGGATCACGTTGCGCTGCAAAGCACGGCACGCGACGTGGACCGGCAAGGCGGGTGACGCGGCCGGCGCACTCGCCCGGTTCGAAGAACTCCTGCCGATCGCCACCGCCGCGCTGTCCGGCGCCGACGAAGACGTTTTGAGCATCCGCAACAACATCGGGCATCTGCTCGCCGAACTCGACCGCTTCGAGGAGTCCCGAACCGAGTTCGAAGCCCTCGTCCGCGACGCCACCCACGCGCTCGGAGCCGACCATCGCGAGACACTGCACGCGCGGCACTTCCTCGCGGTCGCGACCGGCAAGACCGGGAACGGGGAGGAAGCCCTCCACCTCGCCCGGGAACTGCTGCCGCAAGCGAAACAGGTGCTGGGCGACGACGAGATCGTCAGCCACGTCCGGCACAACATCGCGTTCTGGAGCGCCGAAATCGAGCACCCCCCCCCGTCGTTTCGGAGTACCGACGGCTCCTCGACGAAGCGACGGGACGGCTGAATGACCGGCATCCCGACGTCCTCGACCTCCGGTACGGTCTCGCGCTCACCCTCGCCAAGGCCGGACAGGTCACCGAGGCGCTGTCGACGTGGACCTTCCTGCTCGATGATTCCGTCGAAGTCCGCGGCGAACGGCACGAGGAAACCCGGAAGATCCGCGAGCAGCTCGCGTACTGGAGCGCGCGGGAGTGAGCGGTGAGCGCCTTGCGGATCGCGCTCCTGACCTACCGCGGGAATCCGCGCAGCGGCGGTCAAGGGGTGTACGTCCGGCATCTGAGCCGCGAACTCGCCGCGCTGGGGCATCGCGTCGAGGTGCTGTCCGGGCCGCCCTATCCGGAGGTCGATGACGGCGTGCGGTTGACGAAGATCCCGGGGCTCGACCTGTTCGCGGAGCCGAATCCCTTCCGGACACCGCGGCCGCGGGAGTTGCGTGATCTGCCGTCGTGGGTGGAGTTCCTCGGCATGCGCCGCGGCGGCTTCCCCGAACCCCTCGCTTTCTCCCTGCGTGCCGCCCGCCATCTCGCGAAGCGCAGGGACGAATTCGACATCGTCCACGACAACCAAGGGCTCGGCTACGGGATGCTCCACTGTGGACTGCCGACGGTCGCCACGATCCACCATCCCATCGCCGTGGACCGGGCTTTGAAGCTCGCCACCGTCACCGGACGCGACGCGGCGCGGGTCAAGCGATGGTACGGATTCGTCGGCATGCAGCACCGCGTCGCACGGCGGCTGCCCACGCTGACGGTGTCCCGGGCTTCCCGCACGGCCATCGGCCGGGAAATGGGTGTCCCGGAGGACCGGATCCATGTCGTCCCGCTCGCCGCCGACACCAGGATCTTCCGGCCACGGCCCGGAATCCGCCGGATCCCGGGCCGGGTCGTGGCCACCGCCAGCGCGGACGAGCCGCTGAAGGGACTCGAACACCTCCTGGCGGCGTGGGAACGGATCGAAGGCGAATTGGTGATCGTCGGCAAACCGAAACCGGACGGCCCGGCGGCGCGGGCGCTCGCCCGGCTCGGCCCCGGCGCGGGCGTCCGATTCGTCACCGGGCTGACCGACGACGAACTCGCACGGCTGCTTTGTTCGGCCGAAATCGCTTGCGTGCCTTCACTGTTCGAAGGGTTCTCGCTGCCGGCCGCCGAGGCGATGGCCTGCGGAACGCCGGTCGTCGCGACCACGGGCGGCGCACTTCCCGAGGTCGTGGGTGACGCGGGGATCCTGGTGCCGCCGGGTGACGTACCGGCGCTCGCGGAGGCGCTCACCAAGGTCCTCGGCGACGAGCACCTGCGCGCCGACCTCGCGGCCCGCGGCCGGGAAACGGCGGGGGCGCTGAGCTGGCGGCGCACCGCCGAGGAGACCGCCGCGCACTACCGGCGGGTCCTCGGCCGGGAGCGTGCGGGGTGCTGACCGTCGACTTCGACCGGTTCCCCGTCGGCCCCGGGGACCGGGTGCTCGACCTCGGCTGCGGGGACGGACGGCACGCCTATGAAGCGTACAAACGCGGCGCGGACGTGGTCGCCGCCGACCTCGACGACACCGCGCTGAAGTACGTGCGGGACATGTTCGCCAACCTCGCGAAAGCAGGCGAGGCTCCCGCCACGGCCTCGGCGATGGCGGTCCGCACGGACGCCCTCCGGCTCCCGTTCCCGACAGGCTCCTTCACCCGGGTGATCGTGGCCGAGACACTGGAACACATCCACCCCGACCGGACAGTGCTCGCGGAGGCGAGCCGCGTGCTGGCACCCGGTGGACGGCTGGTGGCGACCGTGCCGCGCTGGTGGCCGGAGCGGATCTGCTGGCTGCTCTCGGACGCGTACCACGAGGTCGAGGGCGGGCACATCCGGATCTACCGGCGCCGCGAACTGCTCGGCAGACTCACGGAAGCCGGACTGCTGCCGACCGGAAGCCATCACGCGCACGCGCTGCACTCGCCGTACTGGTGGCTGAAATGCGCTGTCGGCCCGGACGAGGAGCACCGGCTCTGCGCGCTGTACCACCGGTTCCTGGTCTGGGACATCATGCGGAATCCCCCGCCGGTGCGGTTCGCCGAGCGGGCACTGAACCCGGTGCTCGGTAAGAGCCTCGTCGTCTACGCCCGCAAACCGTGAAGGCCACCGCTGCCGGGATCGCGGCCGTGCAACGGCCGGACGGCGGGATCCCCTGGGAGACCGGCGGACACCTCGATCCGTGGAATCACCTCGAAGCCGCCATGGGACTGGACGTCGCCGGGCTGGAGGCCGAGGCCGAAGCCGCGTACGACTGGCTGCTCCGGAACCAGCGTCCCGACGGATCCTGGGCGGCCAGGTATCGCGACGGCGGGATCGACTTGTCCACTATGGACACGAACTTCACCGCCTACGTCGCGGTCGGGACGCGGCACCATTTCCTGCGGACCGGGGACCGTACCTGGCTGGACCGGATGTGGCCGGTCGTGGACAGGGCCGTCGACGCCGTCCTGCGGCGACAGCAGCCGTCGGGCGCCATCTCCTGGCGCGACGACCCCGAAGTCCGGTTGGTCGCAGGATGCGGCAGCATCCACCACGCGCTGGCACAGGCGCTGGCGCTCGCGTCCACGATGGGGCTGGACCGTCCACAGTGGCGGGACGCGGCGCGCCGGCTCCGCGCGGCTCTGCTCGGCGAGCCACACCTGTTCGCCACGAAACCGCATGCGATGGATTGGTACTACCCGATCCTGGGGTCCGTCGTGACCGGCGCCGACGCCGCGGCGCGGCTCGCGGCGGGCTGGGACCGGTTCGTCGAACCCGGCCTGGGAGTGCGCTGCGTGCACCATGAACCGTGGGTCACCGGCGGGGAAACCGCCGAACTGGCACTGACCCTCGCCACCCGCGGCGAGCGGGCCCGCGCGGGCGAACTCCTCGCTTGCGTGGCCCGGCTTCGGCTCGACGACGGCTCGTACTGGACCGGATATCAGTACGCGAACGACGAGTTCTGGCCGGACGAGCGTACGACGTGGACCTCGGGCGCGGTCCTGCTGGCGACCGCCGCGCTCGATGGCGACCCAGCCACGTGCGAAGTCTTCGGCGAGTCCCGCCCGCAATAAGTCCCTACTTGCGGTAAACCCCGCAATTAGTCACCTACTTGCGGTCCCCTACGCGACCAGCGCAAGTAGGTGACTAATTGCGGGGTGCTCAGGCTTCGTCTTCTTCGAGCATGTCCGGCGTGACCGCGGATTCGGTGTCCGGAATGCCTTGTTCCTTCGCCTTCTTGTCGGCCATCGCCAGCAGGCGGCGGATCCGGCCGGCGACGGCGTCCTTGGTCATCTGCGGATCGGACAGCTGGCCCAGCTCTTCGAGCGAGGCCTGCCGGTTCGACAGGCGCAGTTTGCCCGCGGCGAGCAGGTGGTCCGGGGCGGATTCGCCGAGAATGTCGAGCGCGCGTTCCACCCTGGCCGCCGCCGCGACGGCCGCGCGGGCCGAGCGCCGCAGGTTGGCGTCGTCGAAGTTCGCGAGCCGGTTCGCGGTGGCGCGCACCTCGCGGCGCATCCGCCGCTCTTCCCAGGCGAGCACGCTCGTGTGCGCGCCGAGGCGGGTCAGCAGGGCACCGATGGCGTCACCGTCGCGCACCACGACCCGGTCCGCGCCGCGAACCTCGCGCGACTTGGCCTGGATGCCCATCCGCCGTGCGGCGCCGACGAGCGCCAGCGCGGCCTCGGGACCGGGGCAGGTCACCTCGAGTGATGACGAACGGCCCGGTTCGGTGAGCGAACCGTGCGCCAGGAACGCGCCGCGCCAGGCGGCTTCCGCGTCGGCGACGCCGCCGGACACCACGGCGGCGGGCAGTCCGCGCACCGGACGGCCGCGCTGGTCGATCAGGCCGGTCTGCCGGGCGAGCCCCTCGCCGTCCTTGACCACCCGGACGACGTACCGCGTGCCCTTGCGCAATCCGCTGGAGGAAATGACGTGGACGTCGGACTGGTGTCCGTACAGTTCGTGGATCTCCTTGCGCAGCCGCCTCGCCACCGAACCGGTGTCGAGTTCGGCCTCCACCACGACGCGGCCGGCCACGATGTGCAGCCCGCCCGCGAATCGCAGCATCGACGCGACCTCCGCGCGGCGCGGGCCGATCTTGGTGATCTCCAGCCGGCTCAGCTCGTCCTTCACGGCGGCGGTCATCGCCATCGCTGCCCCTCCATACCTTCAGCTCCTCCCCCGGTGAGACCGAGAGCGTCTCGCATACAGCCCGCGAGCGCATCAGGATCATGCCGCCCCGTCACGACCGGGTCAGCCACCGCCCCCAGCAACGCCCTCGCGCCCAGTCTCCCGGCGGCGTCCCGCAACCGGGCAGGTGAGGGCACCGAGTCACGGTCCGCGATGACCGCGTCCACCCGCAATTCCGGGGCGTGTTCGAACAGTACGTCCAAATGCTTCTCCGGAGAGAATCCCGCCGTCTCCCCCGGTTGGGGGATCAAGTTGAGGATGACGACCTTCGTGGCGTCCGTTCGGAGCAACGCGTCGTGCAGATCCGGCACCAGCAGATGGGGCAGCACGCTGGTGAACCACGACCCGGGACCGAGGAACACCACGTCCGCGGCGAGCACGGCCTCGATGGCCTCGGGACACCCACGCGGTGGCCGGTCGGCCTGCCCTGTCGGGTGCAGGCTGATCCGGTGCACCTGGCCCGGCGTCGTCGCCACCGCCACCTGACCGCGAATCCGCCGGAGCGCCTCGGGATTCTCGGCGTCCAGCCCGGAAACCTCGCCCTGGATTTCCAGCGGTTCGGGTGACATCGGCAGCACCCGGCCGGAAATGCCCATGAGCCTGCTCGCCTCGTCGAGCGCGGCGACCGGATCCCCGAGCACTTCGAACAATCCGGCCAGCAACAGGTTCCCGACCGCGTGCCCGGCAAGAGCCCCGTCGCCGCCGAAGCGGTGCTGGAACACCTCCGCCCACAGGGTCCCGCCGTCTTCGGCGGCGAACGCGGCGAAGGCCTGCCGCAGGTCGCCCGGCGGCAGCAGCCCGAGTTCCCGGCGCAGCCTGCCGGACGAGCCCCCGTCGTCCGCGACGGTGACCACGGCGGTGACCTGCGAGGTCACCCGTCGCAACGCGGTGAGGGTGGCGTGCAGGCCGTGCCCGCCCCCCAGAGCGACCGCGCGCAGATCACTCGCGGCCAAGGTCGCGGTGCACCACCTTCACGGCCATACCGTCCTCATTGGACAGACGCTGGGCGAGCTCCTCGGAAATGGCGACACTGCGGTGCTTTCCGCCCGTGCAGCCGACGGCCAGCGTCAGGTACCGCTTGCCCTCGCGCTTGTAGCCCGCGCCGATCAGGCGCAGCAGCTGGTGGTAGCGGTCGAGGAACTCGTCCGCGCCCTCCTGGCTGAGCACGTAGTTGCGGACCTCGCCCTCGAGGCCGGTGTGGTCGCGCAGTTCCGGGATCCAGAACGGGTTCGGCAGGAACCGGACGTCCATCACCAGGTCGGCGTCCATCGGCAGGCCGTACTTGTAGCCGAACGACAGCACGGTGACACGGGTCTGCGTGCTCGCCTCGGAACCGAAGGCGTCCTCGATCTTGGCACGCAGGTCGTGCACCGAAAGCGACGACGTGTCGAGCACCAGGTCCGCCTCTTCGCGCAGCGGCTCCAGCAGCGTGCGCTCGGCGGTGATGCCATCGGCGAGCCTGCCGTCGCCCTGCATCGGGTGGCCTCGGCGGACGGCCTCGAACCGGCGCACCAGCACCGCGTCCGTGGCCTCCAGGAACAGGACACGCGGCTTGTATCCGCGGGCGTCGAGATCCTTGATGACCGAGGCCAGGTCGTCGGTGAACGCGCGCGAGCGCACGTCCATCACCACGGCGACCTTGGTGATCGCGCCCCGCGCCTGCGCGCCGAGCTCGACCATGGTGGCGATCAGTTCGGGCGGCAGGTTGTCCACCACGAACCAGCCCAGGTCCTCCAGGCATTTCGCGGCGGTGCTGCGACCCGCTCCGGACAGCCCGGAAACGACCGCGACCTCCATCCCCGAACCGCGGCCTTCTTCTTGCGCACTCACGATGGTCCCTTCACCGATCACGTACCGGACTCCCCCGCCGCCGCGGCTTTCTCCCCTGCGAGTGCCGCGACGACCGCTTCCGCGGTGCGCCTGCCGAAGCCGGGCACCGCCTCGATCTCCTCTATCCGCGCTTCGCGGAGTTTCTTCACCGAGCCGAAGTGCTTGATCAGCGCGGTGCGCCGAGCCTGCCCCAGCCCGGGCACACCGTCCAATGCGGACACCTGCATCCGCTTGGACCGCTTCTCCCGGTGGTACCGGATGGCGAACCGGTGCGCCTCGTCACGCAGCCGCTGCAACAGATACAGCGCGTCGGAGGTGCGCGGCAGGATCACCGGATCGGGATCGCCCGGCAGCCACACCTCCTCCAGCCGCTTCGCCAGACCGACCACGGCGACGTCGGTGACGCCCAGTTCGGAGAGGACGTCCGCGGCGGCGGTGGCCTGCGGGCCCGCGCCGTCGACGACGAGCAGGTTCGGCGCGTACGCGAACTTGCGCGGTTTACCGGTCTCCGGGTCGATGCCCGGCCGATCCGGATCGACCGCGACACCCTCGGCGTTTTCCTTGAGGTAGCGGTAAAACCGGCGGCGGACGACCTCGGCGATCGACGCGACGTCGCCTTCCTCCGCGGCCTCGCGCAGGGCGAAACGCCGGTACTCCGACTTACGCGGGATCCCGTCCTCGAAGACCACGAGCGAGGCGACCACGTCACTGCCCTGGATATGGCTGATGTCGACGCATTCGATGCGCAGCGGCGCGGTTTCCAGCGCCAGGTAGTCCTGCAGTTCCGCCAGCGCGGCCGAGCGCGCCGTGAGATCGCCCGCGCGGCGCAGTTTGTGCTGCGTGAACGCCTCACCGGCGTTGCGCGTCACCGTCTCCGCGAGCGCGCGCTTGTCCCCGCGCTGCGGCACCCGCAGGCTCACCCTCGAACCGCGCAGCCCGGAAAGCCATTCGCCGAGCGCTTCCGCGTCGGCGGGCAGCTCGGGGACGAGGACCTCGCGCGGCACCGGCGACCCGAGGTCGGGGTCGTCCGCGCGTTCGGCTTCCTCACCGTAGAACTGCGTGAGGAAATGGTCGACGAGGTCTTTGACGTCCATCTCTTCGGCCTTGTCGATCACCCAGCCGCGCTGGCCGCGGACCCGGCCGCCCCGCACGTGGAAGACCTGGACGGCGGCTTCCAATTCGTCGTGGGCGAAGGCGACGACGTCCGCATCGGTACCGTCGCCGAGCACGACCGCCTGCTTCTCCATCGCGCGCCGCAACGCGCCGAGGTCGTCGCGCAGCCGGGCCGCGCGCTCGAACTCCAGCTCCTCCGACGCGGCCGCCATTTCCTGTTCCAGGCGGCGGATCAGCGCGTCGGTGCGGCCGGCGAGGAAGTCGCAGAAGTCCTCGACGATCGCGCGGTGTTCGTCGGCGGAGACCTTGCCGACGCAGGGCGCGGAACACTTGCCGATGTAGCCGAGGAGACAGGGCCTGCCGATCTGGCCGTGCCGTTTGAAGACGCCCGCCGAGCAGGTGCGCGCCGGGAAGACCCGGAGCAGCAGGTCGAGCGTTTCGCGGATGGCCCAGGCGTGCGCGTACGGACCGAAATACCGCACGCCTTTCTTGCGCGCGCCGCGATAGACGTGCAGGCGCGGGAACTCCTCGTTCATCGTGACGGCGAGGACCGGATAGCTCTTGTCGTCGCGGTAGCGGACGTTGAACCGCGGGTCGAACTCCTTGATCCAGTTGTACTCCAGCTGGAGCGCCTCGACCTCGGTGCTCACCACGGTCCACTCGACGCTCGCCGCCGTGGTCACCATCTGGCGGGTGCGCGGGTGCAGGCCCGTGATGTCGGCGAAGTACGAGTTCAGCCTGCTGCGGAGGCTTTTCGCCTTGCCGACGTAGACGACCCTCTTCGTGGCATCGCGAAATTTGTACACGCCAGGGGCGTCCGGGATGCTCCCCGGCGAGGGACGGTAGGTGGTCGGGTCAGCCACGTCGTCCAGCCTATGGGGCACCACCGACAGTCTTGCGAGCCCCCATGCTCTAACCCTCATTCGGGTGGCGACTACCACGATGCGGTCCGTATTTCATTACGTATACCGACCTAAGTCGGGTCTTCGGCCGGATCAGACGTTCGTTGGTTCCTAGCGGGTGAACCGGGTGATTACTTTCCGTCCCAGTTCCACTTCATTCGGTTCTTCGTCAGATGACGCTCGAAAGGACTCCTGCACCGTGAGCCGTCTTCGTACGCTGGGCGCCGCCACCCTCGCCGCCGCAGCCCTCACCATGACCGCCGGCGCGGTCGCCTCCGCGGGCACCCCCACCGGTGTCCAGCCGAACATCGTGGGCGGCGGCACCGCCCCCACCGTGAGCTGGGGCGCCCAGATCTACGTCAACACCCCGGGCCGTCAGTGGGACGGGTTCAACTGCTCCGGCAGCGTCATCGCCCAGCGCTGGGTCCTGACCGCCAAGCACTGCCTCGACTCCGACGGCAGCGGCATGCGGGTCCGCGTCGGCAGCAACGCGCTGCAGGGCGGCCGTGAGATCGCCGTCGACCGCAAGGTGTCCTCGCCGAACGGCGCCGACGTCTCGCTGCTGCACCTGGCCTCCGACGCCGGTGTCACGCCGATCACCCTGACCGGCTCGAACCCGCCGGTCGGCAGCACCAACCAGCTCTACGGCTGGGGCCGTGAGACCCCGACCGGCCCGCCCGCCTCGGCGCTGAAGGTGGCCGACGTCCGCGTCACCGGCAGCTCGCGCGACGCCTACGGCGGCCCGGCCATCCAGAGCGTCGGCATCAACGGCTCGGCGTGGAAGGGCGACTCGGGCGGCCCCCAGGTCTACAACGGCGTCCAGGTCGGTGTCGCTTCGACCGTGCAGAACCAGAGCGGCTCGAACATCCGCGGCACCAACAACTACGGCAGCGTCGCTTCGGCCCGCTCCTGGATCCGCTCGACCACCGGGGTCTGACCTCCACCCCGGTCGGGCCCCTGTCGCGACGTGACCCGTCGCGACAGGGGCCCTTTCGCGTGGTCGTGTCGGTGGGGTGTGGGACGCTCGCGGGCATGCGGATCGCGACCTGGAACGTGAACTCGATCGGGCCCCGGCTGCCGAGGGTCCTGGACTGGCTCGGCTCGGTGCAACCGGACGTGCTGTGCCTGCAGGAACTCAAGAGCGGCACCGACGCCTTCCCTGTCGACGCCGTGAAGGAACTGGGCTATGAGACGGCCGCGTACGGCATCGGGCGCTGGAACGGCGTCGCGATCGTGTCCCGCGTCGGGCTGGAAGACGTGACACGTGGCCTGACCGGCGAGCCCACCTTCGAGGACAAGGCCGACGCCCGGGCGATCGGTGCCACCTGCGGCGGGCTGCGGCTCTGGTCGGTGTACGTGCCGAACGGGCGTGACCTGGAGAACCCGCACTACGGCTACAAACTGGCCTGGCTCTCGGCGCTGGAGGCGACCGTGCGGGAGGAGCAGGCGCGCGGGCTGCCGTTCGCGGTGCTCGGCGACTTCAACATCGCGCCGACCGACGCGGACGTATGGGACATCGGCGTGTTCGCCGAATCGACGCACGTGACCGAGCCGGAGCGAAAAGCGCTCGCCGCGCTGCGCGATCTCGGGCTGTCGGACGTGTTCCCGCGGCCGCTGAAGTACGACCACCCGTTCACGTACTGGGATTACCGCGCGGGGAACTTCCCGAACAACAAGGGAATGCGGATCGACCTCGTGTACGCCGACGCCGTCGTGGCGGGCGCGGTGACGGATTCCTATGTGGACCGTGACGCGCGGAAGGGGAAGGGGCCCTCGGACCACGCGCCGATCGTGGTGGATCTTTCGCTTTGATCGTGCGGTCCGTGAAGGCCTCCTTACCTACCTTGAGGGTAGTGAAGGAGGCCTTCACGGACTTGGTGACCTGGAGCTCGGGGTGGTCGTGAGTGGCGATTCGGGTTAGAACCCGAATCGCCACTCACGACCACCCCGACCCACCACGTTTCCGGCGTCCCTGGCCGCCCGCGGTACGTGACAGGCCCACCCGAACGCAATGAAGGGGCCTTTCATCGCAAATTTTGCGATGAAAGGCCCCTTCATTGCGTTCGGGGAGAGCGCGTCAGCCTTCCCAGGCCGCCTTGTGCAGCCGCCGCAGCGCCCGCACCGCTTCCACCGCGCGTTCCCGGTCCACCGCCTGCACGGCCATGACCGAGTAGTACTCGTCGTCCGGCAGCTCCAGCCGCGCCCACGAGGCACCGTCGGGGAAGCTCACCGAGAGCACCTCGTTCCATGCGAACTTCTTGGTGATCAGCACGTTCCGGACCTCGATGCCGTCGGCGTCGGCCTTCACGCGCGCGGTCGCGAAGAGCATCGTGCCCGCGGCGAGCAGGACGCCGATGCCGATCATCGCCGCCTGGTCGGACGGCTGGAAGATCACACCGGTGTCCGAGCCGCGCAGCAGCACCGCGACGACCACGAACGTCGCCAGCAGGAGCACCGCCAGCACCGAGCACATCACCAGGGCACGGCGGGGCCGCAACACCACGACCTCGGACTTCGTCATCACATCCGCCTCGACGCTCACACGAAGCCCCGCTCGGTCCACGGCTGGCGCAGGTTCCGCAGCGCGTGCGCGGCGTCCAGTGCGGCGACCGTCGCTTCGTAGCCTTTGTCCTCGACGGAGCCGGGCAGCCCGGACCGGTCGAGGGCCTGCTGCTCGGTGTCGCAGGTGAGCACGCCGTTGCCGACCGGGGTGCTCTCGTCGAGCGCCACCCTGGTCAGGCCCGCGGTGACCGCGTCGCAGACGTACTCGAAGTGCGGTGTCCCGCCCCGGATTACCACACCCAGCGCGACGACCGCGTCGTGCGTGCGGGCCAGCGCCTGCGAAGCGACGGGCAGTTCGACGGCGCCCGCGACGCGCACGACCGTCGGCGCTTCCTCCAGGTCGGCCGCCTTGGCCGCCGCGAGGGCGCGGTCCAGCAGCGCGCTCGTGATCTCCGTGTGCCAGCGCGTGGCCACGATGCCGAGCCTGATGTTCTTACAGTCGGACAGGTCGAGTTCGACGTCCGGACGGCCTTCGCCGCTCACCGCTTGCCACCTCCGTTGCCCTGGTCGACCTCGGCGCCGACCTGGTCGAAATGCTCCAGCTGGGACAGGTCGTGGCCCATCCGGTCGCGTTTGGTCCTGAGGTAGCGCAGGTTCTCCGGGTTCGGCGAGATCGGCAGCGACACCCGCCCGGTGACCCGCAGGCCGTAGCCCTCCAGCCCGACGCGTTTGGCGGGGTTGTTCGTCAGCAGCCGCATCGAGCGGACGCCGAGGTCGCACAGGATCTGCGCGCCGGTGCCGTAGTCCCGCGCGTCGGCGGGGACGCCGAGCTGCAGATTCGCGTCGACGGTGTCCGCGCCGGCGTCCTGCAGCTGGTAGGCCTGCAGTTTGTGCAGCAGCCCGATGCCACGGCCCTCGTGTCCGCGGATGTAGAGCACGACGCCGCGGCCTTCCTTGGCCACCGCTTCCAGCGCCGCCTCCAGCTGCGGGCCGCAGTCGCAGCGCAGCGAGCCGAAGACGTCTCCGGTGAGGCATTCGGAGTGCACGCGGACCAGGATGTCCTCGCCGTCGGCGATCTCGCCGTAGACGAACGCGATGTGCTCGATGCCGTCGAGCAGGCTGTCGTAGCCGACCGCGCGGAACGTGCCCGCCGTCAGCGGGATACGCGCCTCGGCGACCCGCTCGACCTGCTTCTCGGTGCGCCGCCGGTACGCGATCAGGTCGGCGATGGTGATCATCTTGAGGTCGTGGTCCGCGGCGAAGACCTCGAGTTCGTCGCGGCGGGCCATGTCGCCCTCGTCCTTCTGCGACACGATCTCGCAGAGCACGCCGGACGGCGAGAGCCCGGCGAGACGGGCCAGGTCGACGGACGCTTCGGTGTGTCCCGGGCGCCGCAGGACGCCGCCCTGCTTGGCGCGCAGCGGGACCACGTGGCCCGGCCGCCGGAAGTCCGACGCCTTGGACGCCGGGTCGGCGAGCAGCCGGACGGTATGCGACCGGTCGGCCGCGGAGATGCCGGTGGTGATGCCCTCGGCGGCGTCGACCGTGACGCTGTACGCGGTGCCGCGCTGGTCCTGGTTCGTGTGGTACATCGGCGGCAGGTCGAGCCGGTCCGCCTCGGCCTCGGTCAGCGCCACGCAGACGTAACCCGAGGTGTAGCGCACCATGAAGGCCATCAGTTCCGGCGTGGCCTTCTCCGCCGCGAAGATCAGGTCGCCTTCGTTCTCGCGGTCCTCGTCGTCCACCACGACGACCGGACGGCCCGCCTTGATGTCGGCGATCGCCGCCTCGATGGCATCGGCGTTCACGGCCACCCCGCCTCCACAGGGGGTCAGATCCGCCGACCCCGGAATCGCACTCGTCTCACTCACGCCCGCTCCTCCGTACCGCCATTGTCCCCCTGCGCGCGCAGATGCGGCATGGCCAGCTTCTCGACGTACTTGGCGACCACGTCGACCTCGAGGTTCACCAGGTCGCCCGGGGTGTTCCGGCCGAGGGTGGTGAGTTCGAGAGTGGTCGGGATCAGGGCGACGGAGAACTCCTCGTCGGTCACCGAAGCGACCGTGAGGGAGACGCCGTCGACCGCGATCGACCCCTTCTCGACCACGTACCGCGACAGCCTCTTCGGCAGCGCGAACGTGGTGAGCCCCTGCTCGTCCCGTTTGAGGAAGACGCCGGTGCCGTCGACATGGCCCTGCATGATGTGCCCGCCGAGCCTGCCGCCCGCCGGCGTCGCGCGTTCGAGGTTGACCACGTCACCGACGTGTACCTTCGCGAGGCTGGAGCGCTGCAGGGTCTCGTGCACGACATCGACGGTAAACTCACCGCCCGCCACCGCGACCACGGTGAGGCACACGCCACTCACCGCGATGGAGTCACCGTGCCCGGCGTCGCTGGTCACCAGCGGACCCCGCACGGTCAACCGCGCGGCGTCCGGGACCTGCTCGACCGCGGTGACCTCGCCGAGTTCCTCGACAATGCCGGTGAACACTCCTGCTGCCCTCCTCCTGGCTCGCACCGTCGCTGGAAACGGTGCTCCCCTCATCCAACACCCATCGGGACCGATTCCTTCTCCTGACCCGACGGCGGATCAAGAGGCGGGATCAGCCGCGGGCGCGGGCCGCCTGCTCGCGCAGTGCCGCGACCGCCTTACCTGGGTCTTCGGCGCCGTAGACGGCGGAACCGGCGACGAAGCAGTCCACACCGGCCTCGGCGGCCTGCTCGATGGTGTCGGCGTTGATCCCGCCGTCGATCTCGACGACGAGCTTGAGGTGACCGGTGTCGACCAGGCGCCGCGCCGTGCGCACCTTGTCGAGGACACCCTCGATGAACGACTGGCCGCCGAAACCGGGCTCGACCGACATCACCAGGAGCGTGTCGTAGTGCTTGAGGGTGTCGAGGTGGTCCTCGATCGGCGTGTTCGGCTTGATCGACAGGCCGGCCTTCGCCCCCGCGGCGCGCAGGTTCTTCGCGAGCGCGATCGGGTCGTGCGCGGCCTCGACGTGCACGGTGACGTTGTACGCGCCCGCCTCGGCGTACCCGATGGCCCACTTGTCGGGATTCTCGATCATCAGGTGGCAGTCGATCGGCACGTCGGTGGCCTTGAGCAGCGACTTCACCACGGGCAGTCCCAGGGTCAGGTTCGGCACGAAGTGCGCGTCCATGACGTCGACGTGGACCCAGTCCGCGCGGGTTTCCCCCTCCCCCGCGACGGCGCGGATCTCGTCGCCGAGCCGGGCGAAGTCCGCGGAGAGGATGCTGGGTGCGATCAAAGGTCGGTGAGCCACGCGCCCGAGTGTAGGAGGGCACCGCTAACGCCCGCTAACCGGCTGTGACCGCCCCGCCGGTCTTGAGGATGACGGGAAATGGCACCCCGGTGGGAGGTGCGCGCACGGCCGGGGCGAATAGCGTTCCGGTCATGGTCAACCCCCTCAAACCGCTGGTGCGGATCGGTAGCTATCGGAGCGTGCCGTTCGGGTTGCTCGGCATGGTGATGACGGCGGTGCCGTTCCCGATCGCGCTCATCCCCGCCGTGCTGATCCCCGGCGACGTACGGCTGAAATTCGTCTACGGGATGCTCTCGATGGGTGTCCTGGTCGCGCTGGCCGGGCTGCCGGGACCGATGCGGCGCGTCGGCATCTGGTTCGCGAACCAGATGCTGGGCACCCGGATCGCGCAGCCACTGCCGAATACGAAGATCGCCTGGCCGGAGCGCTGGCGCTCGGCGGCATGGCTGGTCGTGCACACCGCGCTCGGCTGGGTGCTGTTCGGCCTCGGCTCCTTCCTGATGCTCGGCTTCGTGTTCGCCGCGGTGTGGACGGGAGGCGGTGGCAGCCCGATCGAGGTCTTCGGGGAACGGGTGACGGTCGAACCCGGCACCGGCGGGCTGTGGACGCTGCCGCTCGCGCTGGTCACACTCGTCCTCATCGCGTACGTCCTGATCGGTTTCACCAGGCTTTTCCAGTACGGCGCGGTCGCGCTGCTGGGCCCCTCGGCCGCCGAACGCGTCGCCGCGGCCGAGGTCCGGGCGAATCACTTCGAGCAGCGCAACAGGCTGGCGCGCGAACTGCACGACTCCATCGGCCACACGCTGACGACGTCGACCATCCAGGCCGCCGCGGCCGCCGAACTGGTCGACTCCGAACCGCAGCTGGTGCGGAAGGCACTGGGCACCATCGAGGAGTCTTCACGGGCGGCGCTCGAAGACCTCGACCACGTACTCGGCCTGCTGCGGGAGGACCGGTCGTCCCGCGAACCCGAACGGCGGCTCATCGAGGCCGCGACGCTGGCCGAACGCGCCCGATCCGGCGGCGCGCTGATCGACTACGAGCTGACCGGCCCCGCCGCGGAACTGCCGGCGACCCTTTCGCGAGAGGCGTACCGGATCGTCCAAGAAGGACTGACGAACGCGTTGCGGCACGCCCATCCCGGCCCGGTTTCCGTGCGGGTCGCGGTCCTCGCCGACGCGTTGCGGATCGAGATCGTGAACCCGCTCGTGGCGCACGCGGCCGTTTCCGGCCGTGGCGGCAACGGGTTGCCGGGGCTCACCGAACGTGTCGAAGCGCTGCGCGGCGAGCTCGTCGCGGGGCCCGCCGTCGACGGGGAACCGCTGTGGCGGCTGGTGACCACGATCCCGCTACGGTCGCACTCATGACACTGCGCGTCCTGATCGTCGACGACGAACCGCTGCTGCGCGCCGGATTGCGCTCGCTGCTGGACAACCAGCCGGATCTGACGGTGGTCGGCGAGGCGGGCGACGGCGGCGAGGGGGTCGGCCTGGTCCGGCGGACGCGTCCCGACGTGGTCCTGATGGACGTGCGCATGCCGGGAGTGGACGGGATCGAGGCGACCCGGCGGGTGCTGGCCGGGGTGGCCGAACCGCCGAAGGTCCTCGTGATCACGACGTTCGACAACGACGATTACGTCTACGACGCGCTGCTCGCCGGGGCGAGCGGGTTCCTGCTGAAGCGGGCGCGCAAGGAGGAGTTCGCGCACGCCATCCGCACGGTCGCCGCCGGGGAGACACTGCTGTTCCCCGACGCGATCCGGCGGATGGTCACCGCGCGCCCGGCGCCGTCCGGCCTCGCTCCACGGCCGTCCTCGCTGACGAAACGGGAGACCGAGGTGCTGCGGCTCATCGCCACCGGGATGTCCAATGTGGACATAGCGGCCGAGCTGGTGATCAGCCTCGAAACCGTCAAGACCCATGTGGGCAACATCTTCGGGAAACTGGGCGCGGCGAACCGCAGCCAGGCGGTGGTGTTCGCCTACGAGACCGGCGTCGTCGCGCCGGGGCACAGCTTGCGCTGACCTCTCGGTGTGCGAGCGCCACGCCCGGCCGTGTTGCGAAAGCCACTTTCGCAACGTTGAAGGTTGCGAAAGTGGCTTTCGCAACACGCGCCGCGGCAGGGCGCTCGGGTGAGGTTCGTGGTCCGGCCGCGGTGCTCCCGATGTGGCATTGGGGACGCTCGGCGACCCCAATGCCACATCGGGAGCACCGAAAGCGGTCGCCCGTACCCCGAAAGTAGGGCAAACCTCAGTATGACGTGGGGGCACGCCCCATGGCCACCGCACCCAAGCCTCTCTAACTTGGCATCCATGCGAAAATCCTTGCCAGGCAAGAAGATCATCGCCACCGGTTCCCTGGTCGCGCTGCTCGCCGCGACGACGGCCACCCCGGCGCTCGCCGTGTCCGGAGCCCATCACGACGTCGACCGAGCGCTGAAAACGCTGGTGCGGGACGGCGTTCCCGGCGCGCAGGCGACCGTGACGAGCCCGTCCGGGCGCACGTGGTCGGAGCGCGAAGGCGTCGGGAACGTCGAGACCGGGACGCCGTTCCCGCACGGTTCGAAGTTCCGGGCGGCCAGTATCACGAAGACCTTCGTCGCCGTCGTGGTGCTGCAACTGGTCGCTGAAGGGAAGGTCCGGCTGGACACGCCGATCGACCGGTATCTGCCCGGGCTCGTCAAGGGGAACGGCAACGACGGCACGAAGATCACCGTGCGGCAGCTGCTCCAGCACACCAGCGGGATCTACAACTACCTCCGCGACCTCGACCTCGAAGAGTGGCGCCACCGTGGTGCCGAGCCCGAGGAGCTGGTGGCGATCGGCCTCGCGCATCCGCCGCTGTTCGCGCCCGGTACGAACTGGTCGTACTCCAACACGAACTACATCATCGCCGGGATGCTGATCGAGAAGCTCACCGGTCGTTCCGTCGCCACCGAAATCCGGAGCAGGATCACCAAGCCGCTCGGCCTGCGCGACACCTCCCTGCCGTCACGAGGCGACGAAGGCCTGCCGCACCCGCACGCCAGGGGTTACGCGCCGGGTCCCGGCGGTCACACCGACTACACCGAATTCGATCCGTCGGCCGCCGGGGCCTCCGGCGGGCTCATTTCGACCGGTGCGGACCTGAACCGGTTCTACGGCGCACTCGTCGACGGCCGCCTCCTGCAGCGCGCGGAGCTGGCGGAGATGCAGCGCACCATTCCGGCGCCCGTCGGGCTCCCGGGCGCGCAGTACGGTCTCGGCATCGCGTCCGTCCCGCTGTCGTGCGGCGGCACGTTCTGGGGGCACGGCGGGAACATCGTCGGCTATGCGAACCTGTCGGGCGCCGTCCCGCACGGCAGGCGGGTGAACGTCGTGGTGAACCTGAATCCCGCGCCGCCCAAGGTCGAGGACGACCTCACCAAGGCGCTGGACACCGGGTTCTGCGCCCGCTAAACCGACGGCAGCAGGTCCAGCACGGAGGTCCATGAGGCCTCCGGGCTGAGCCTCGCGGTGGCGACCCCGGCGGAGGCGAGCGTGTCGAGATGGCGCCGCCACGCCGGATGGTGCACCCGTGTGTCCTGGATCTGGTAGCCCAGCACGATCGTGATCCCCGGCGTGCCGAGGACGTCGCCGAGCAGCGTCAGCGCCTGGTTGTCGGCGATGCCCAGCGCCAGTTTCGCCACGGAGTTGGCCGACGCCGGCGCGAACAGGAACACCGCGGGATCCGGATGCGGCCGGGGTTCGCCCGGCAGCCGGGAGGTGCTGCGGACCGGCAGCTCGGTGCAGTTCTCCAGGTCGCCGAGCCCGCCGGTCTCTTCCAGCCAGCGGGCCGCGGTGGGGGTCAGCGTGATCGTGAGCTCCCAGCCGCGGTCCGCGGCCGGTTTCGCGAGCTCCGCGGCGAACCGGGTGTCCAGTCCGCCGCACGAGCTCGCGACCAGGCCGAGGACCCTGCTCACCCGGCGGAGTCCGGCTTCCGCAGGACGGCGCAGAACATCGCATCCGTGCCGTGGCGATGCGGCCACAGCTGGACGTACGGGCCGTCGCCGAGCTGCGGGACCCCCGGGAAGAACTCCCGCGCGTCGACGATCTGGGCACCGGCGCGGCGCGCGGTCTCCCCCACGACGCCTTCGGTCTCGGCCAGATGCGGCGAACAGACGACGTAGGTGACGACACCGCCGGGCCGGACCAGGTCCAGCGCCGCGGTGATCAGCTGGCCCTGGAGTTTCGTCAGGTCCGAGATGTCACCGGGCTGACGGCGCCAGCGTGCCTCCGGGCGACGCCGCAGCGAGCCGAGCCCGCTGCACGGCGCGTCGACCAGAACGCGGTCATAGCCCGGTTCGAGACCGGACTCGCGGCCGTCGGCGACGTGGATGGTCACCGGCAGGCCCTGGACGGCGTTCTCGATCAGCTTCGCGCGGTGCGGCGCCTTCTCGACCGCGTCGACGGTCGCGCCGCTGATCGACGCCAGCGCGCCCAGCAGCGCGGCCTTGCCACCCGGGCCCGCGCACAGGTCCAGCCAACGCTCGTCCGAGCCGGTGAGCGGGACCTTCGTGACGGCGACGGCGCACAGCTGGCTGCCCTCGTCCTGCACCGCGGCCAGTTTTTCCCGGATCGGCTCGATGTCGCCGGGGTCGCCGGAGCCCGCGGGCAACCGGACACCGTAGGGCGAGTAGGGCGCCACGTCACCGCCGGTGATGGCGGCCAGTTCGTCGGCGCTGATCTCGCCGGGCCGGGCGACCAGGTGGACGTCGGGACGGTCGTCGTCGGCCTCGAGGGCGGCCTTCAGCTCAGGACCCTTGTCCCCCAAGGCTTCCGCGAACGAACGCGCGACCCAGCGCGGGTGTGCCGTCCTCAGCGCGTAGGCGCCGATCGGGTCGACGGCCTCGTCCGGCGCCAGCTCGTTCAGCCAGGTCTCTTCGTCCTTTTCGGACACCGAGCGCAGCACGGCGTTCACGAAACCCGCGATCCAGGAACCGACTTCGGCGCGAACGAGGTCCACAGTGGACCCGACGGCGGCGTGCTGGGGGATTCGGGTGCGCAGCAGCTGGTACGCGCCGAGCCGCAGCCCGTCCAGCACGATGGCGTCCACTTTGGCCAGTGGCCGGTCGAGGCAGGCCTCGATGACGGCGTCCAGCATGCCGACCGCGCGGCAGGTGCCGTAGGTCAGTTCGGTGGCCAGCGCCGCGTCACGACCGGAGATCCGGCGGTTGCGCAGCAGCTGCGGCAGCACCAGGTTCGCGTACGCGTCGTCTTCACGGACCGCGCGCAGGACGTCGAAGGCGACCTGCCGGGCCGGGTCGATCTGCGGCGGGCGGCTGGGCCCCTCTTTACGCGGGCCCGGGCGGCCTCGCTCCGGCCTCGACGGCCGGCGTTCCCTACGCTCGTTCACTGCAGGCGCTCTCCTTGTTCGATCCTCGTACCGCGCGCCCAATCGGTGGCCGCCATCCGCTTCTTCCCCTGCGCCTGCACTTCGCCCAGCCGCACCGGCTTCGACGCCGTGCCGACCAGGACCCGCTTGCGTTCCACGACCAGCTCACCCGGCGGGGGCCCCGGCTCGTCGACGACCGTCACCGGGCCGAGCTTCAGCCGCTCGCCCCGGAACTCCGCCCACGCGCCGGGTTCCGGCGTGACCGCGCGGATCTGCCTGTCGACCGCGGTGGCCGGGTCGGCGAACGACACGCGCGCGTCCTCGACGGTCACCTTGGGCGCGTAGCTCACGCCGTCACCGGTCTGCTCGACCGCGCGCAGTGTGCCGTCGGCGATTCCGTCCATCGTGGACACGAGCAGCTTCGCCCCGGACTCCGCCAGCCTGGCGAGCAGTTCCCCGGCGGTGTCGCCGTCGGTGATCTGCTCGGTGATCACGCCGTAGACCGGTCCCGCGTCGAGCTCCTTGACGATGCGGAAGGTCGAGGCGCCGGTGATCTCGTCCCCGGCGCGGATCGC
This sequence comes from Amycolatopsis sp. WAC 01375, assembly GCF_003947325.1. NCBI lineage: Bacteria > Bacillati > Actinomycetota > Actinomycetes > Pseudonocardiales > Pseudonocardiaceae > Amycolatopsis > Amycolatopsis sp. WAC 01375. The sequence goes on along the minus strand of NZ_QHHW01000022.1, from coordinate 29,555 downwards.
GGCCTGGACCGGCGCGGCGCCGCGCCACGCTGGCAGCAGCGAGAAGTGCAGGTTGACCCAGCCGTGCGCCGGGATGTCCAGCGCGGCTTGGGGCAGCAGCGCCCCGTACGCGACCACCGGGCACGCGTCGGGGGCGATCTCCGCGAGCCGGGCGAGGAACGCGGGGTCGCTCGCCTTCGGCGGGGTCAGCACCTCGATCCCGTGCTCGTCGGCCAGCGCGCCGATCGGGGACCGGACGACCCGGCGGCCGCGGCCCGCCTGCGCGTCCGGACGGGTCACCACGGCGACGACCTCGTGCTGTTCGGACGCGAGAAGCGCCCGCAGCGACGGGACGGCGGGTTCTGGGGTGCCGGCGAAGACGAGGCGCATCAACGCACCTCCGCCGGGGGGACGGGTACCTCTGACTGGGCGAACATCGCCGCTCAGTCTAGAAGGGCCCCGCCGCCGGGGCGCGCTCGCTGTCCCCGTGCGCTCCGAGGGCTGCAATGAAGGGGCCTTTCATAGCAAATTTTGCTATGAAAGGCCCCTTCATCGCACGTGAGCGACGACCTACCTGGGTGGCCAGGGCAGCACGACGGCCGCCGAGCCGCCACCCCGCCGGGTCGGTTCGGCGGCGGCGAGCCACCGGCCGTCCCGCAGCCGCTCGACACCGGTCGCGGCCCCGATCTCCGCGGGCGCCGTCGAGAAGCCCTGCCCCTTGGCCTTCAGCGCCGCGAGCACCTCGGTCTGGTCGAGGAACGCCTGCTCGACCTGCGCGGCCGCCGAGTTCCGCTGCGAAGCACGCGGTTCGGCGATCGCGTCGACGAGCTTCAGGCCGCGGTCGATACGGCCGGTGAGAATCTGCAGCACCGTGGTGATGATCGACGCGCCACCGGGCGAGCCGACGGCGAGGAACGGCTTGCCGTGGTCGAGCACGATGGTCGGCGCCATCGACGAACGCGGCCGCTTCGCCGGGCCCGGGAGGTTCGGGTCGGGTACGCCCGGCGTCACCGGGGTGAAGGAGAAGTCGGTCAGTTCGTTGTTGAGCAGGAACCCGCGGCCCGGCACGACGATGCCGCTCCCGCCCTCCTGCTCGATGGTCAGCGTGTAGGCGACGACGTTGCCCCACCTGTCGGCGACCGTGAGGTGCGTGGTGTTCTCGCCCTCGTACGGCGTCGGCGCGGCGTTCGCCCCCGCGACACACGGCGTCGGCTTACGCGGGTCGGCGGGCGCGACCGGGCTCGTCCCGGCCTTCGCGGGGTCGATCAGGCACGCACGGCTGTCGGCGAACTTCTGGCTGATCAGTTCCTTCGCCGGGACGTCGACGAAGGCGGGGTCGCCGATCCACCGGTTACGGTCGGCGAAGGCGTACCGGGTCGACTCCAGGAAGTAGTGCAGGTAGTCGGCCTTCTCCAGCTTCGAGAGCTTCGTGTTCTCGAGGATGTTCAGTGCCTCGCCGACGGTCAGCCCGCCAGATGACGGCGCGGGCATGCCATAGACGTCGAGTCCGCGGTACCTGGTCTTGGTCGGTTTCCGCTCGACGACGCGGTAATTGGCGAGGTCGGCCGCCGTCATGTCGCCCGGGCGCACGTTCAGCGTCGACGCGGGGTCGACCGGCGGCTTCCGCACGGTGTCGACGACGTCGGCGCCGATCGGGCCGCGGTAGAGCACGTCGGTGCCCTTCGCGGCGAGCTGCGCGTACGTGCCGGCGAGGTCCGGGTTCTTGAACGTCGTGCCGACCGCGGGCGGTGTCCCGCCTGGCAGATACAGCGACCGGGTCGACGGGAACGCCGAGAACCGGGCGGCGTTGTTCGCGATCTGGGTGTTGAAGGTCTGGTCGACGGTGAAACCCTTGCGGGCGAGGTCTTCGGCGGGCTTGACCGCCTTCGCCAGCGACCTGGTCCCCCACTTGCGCAGGGCTTCGTCCCAGGTGGCGGGAGTGCCGGGCACGCCGACCCCCAAACCGCTGGTGACGGCTTCGGGGAACGGGATCGCCTTGCCGTTCTCGACGAAGAGGTTCTCGTTCGCCGTCGACGGCGCGGTCTCACGGCCGTCGAGGGTGTGCACCTTGCCGGTGCGCGCGTCGTAGTAGACGAAGAAGCCGCCACCGCCGAACCCGGCGGAAAACGGGTCGGTGACGCCGAGTGCGGCGGCTGTCGCGACGGCCGCGTCGACGGCGTTGCCGCCCTCGCGCAGGATCTTCGTGCCGATCGCGGTCGCGTCCGCGTCGATACTCGACACCGCGCCCAGATAGCCGACGGCGCTCGGAGACTTGGGTGTCGGTGGGGCGGCCGCCGCGATACCCGGCGCGGCGGCGCCGACCAGGGCGGCGATCGCGGTGACTGCGGTGATGCGTACCGGAGTGCTTCTGTGCGCGGCCATGGCGCGAGTCTGCCCCGCCTGTCCACCCCGGACAAGACCCGGCCAGACCTGCGAACGTCGGTAGTGCGGCCCGGCCTCGATGAGAAGAATGCGGTCCATGAAGACTCCCGGCAGGCGATGGGGCGTGCTCCTTCCGCTGCTCATCGCCCTCCCCGTCCTCGCGGTCCCCGGCGTCGCCCAAGCCGACGACGCGCGTGCCTGCTTCGACGACTCCGCCGCGATCACCGTCGAGGAGAAGCGGCTCACCGCGACCATGCCGTCCGGTGGCCCGGCGGTCGGCCCTGAACTCGTCCGGCTCGCCGGATTCGACAAGCTCGTCTCCGACTTCACGACGCGCCTCTGCACGACCAAGACCGCTTTGCGCGCCGAGAAGCTCGCGGAGACCGCCGGTGACGGGCTCTGGCGGACCGCCGTCGACCGCGCGCAGGGCCGCCGTCCCGATCTCGTCGGCATCGACAAGGCCGACGACCGGCCGCTCTATTGGGCACGCCTGCAAATGAGCAAGGCGCTGCGCCAGTGGACGCCGCGCTTCCCGCTGTCCGCGCCCGCCCGCGCGGAACTACTCAAGACGTTCGACGTGGGCGCCCGCGGCCTCGACAACTCACGCTTCCCTGCCGGCCCCAAACTGCGCCGGGTGCTGGTGAGCGGCTTCGATCCGTTCACCCTCAACGGTGCGGGCGTCCGCATCGCGAACCCGTCGGGCGCGGCCGCGCTGCACCTGGACGGCAAGGTCATCCAGACGCCGACCGGGCCCGCCCTGGTGCAGGCCGTGTCGTTCCCGGTGGTGTGGAGCTACTTCGACGCCGGCATCGTCGAGGCGGCCTACGGCCAGGCGTTCAAGGACCGCTTCCGCCGCCCGGAGCTGATCATGACGATCAGCCAGGGCCGCCCCGGCCGCTTCGACATCGAACGCTGGGCCGGCGCCTGGCGCGGTGGCTCGCCAGACAACCTCGACGAGCCCGTCCGCGGCGCGGTCCCGCCCGCCGCCGGCTGGCCGCAGCCGGCCGTCCAGTTCATCGAAACCACGCTGCCGTACGAAAAGATGCTCGCCGCGCCCGCCGGGGCGTACCAGGTGCTGTACAACCAGGCGTTCTGCGTCTGGCCGGACAGCGGCAACCCGGGGGCGGGAACGGCGGTCTGCCGGACGGACTCGCCGAAGCCCGACGAGATCGCCGCTTCCGGTGGCGGCGGCAACTACCTGTCGAATGAATCGATGTACCGGAGCAACCGGCTGCGGACGGGACTCGGCCTGGACGGGATCGCGGGCGGGCACCTGCACACGCCCGTCCTAGGCACGCCCGCCGATCCTTCGGCGCTGACCGACGCCGACTTCGAGGCACGGCGGGCGGCGATCTCCTCGCAGATCGTCACCCTGCTCACCGCCGCTCTCGGCGGCTCCGCCGCGAAGGCGGCTACGCCCGCTCCGGGCGCTTCGGCGCGCGCCGACGTCCTCGCCACCCCCGGCACGACCCTCTGACCCCACGCAATTCGGCACCTGGTTGCGATCGTTGCACGCGCAAGGATCGCAACCAGGTGCCGAATTGCGGGGCTAGATGAGCTCCAAGGGGTCCAGCTGGATCCGGATGGGCTCGGCGGCCTTGCGCGCGTCCCGGCGGGCGGCGGCCGCGTGGATCGCGGCGGCGAGCGCCTTTCCGTCCGGACGTGCGACGCGCACCAGAGCACGCTCACGTTCGGCGTTGCCGTCCTCATCGACCTCGCCGAGCGGCACTGGGCCCAGCACTTCGCCGGTCTCCGGCAGGGCGAGATCGTCGAGCAGTCCGGCGACCGCGTCCGGGGTGCCCTCGACACTCGCCATCCGCATCGCGGGCGGGAAGCCGAGTTCGCGCCGTTCTGCCAGTTCCTGGCTCGCGTGCCAGCCAGGGTCCCACCGCACCAGCGCCTGCACGACCGCGAGACCCGCTTCCGCGCCGACGAACACCCGGCCGCCTTCGGTCCCCGGCCGCACCAGTGCCGCGGCCGCCATCCATCGGCGCAAGGTCTCCTCACCCGCGCGCAGGTCCTGCCGTCCGAGCAGCGCCCAGCCGTCCAGCAGCAACGCCGCGCCGTAGCCGCCTTCCGCGACCGGCTCGGCTCCCGGCGTGCACACCACGAGCGCCGGTTTCCCCGGCACTGAAGCCAAAACCTCCGACGCGCCCGAGGTCCGCACGGGGAATCCGGTGAACGCGCGGCCCAGTTCCTCCGCGGTGCGCTTGGAGCCGACGACGACCGCCCGCAATCGCACGGAACCGCAAGCGGCGCAATGGAAGTTCGTCTCGGGGACACCGCACCAGCGGCAGGCGGGCGGCCTCGGCGCGCCGTCGATCAGCCCGCCGGGCAGGGAAAGCGGACCGGCGCACCGGCGGCAGTGCGCCGACGTCCGGCAGTTGCCGCAGGCGAGGCCCGGGACGTATCCGCGACGCGGAACCTGCACGAGGACAGGGAATCCGCCCGCCAATGACTGCCGGGCCGCCTCGAAAGCGACCGACGGGAGGCGCGCGGCCTTCGCCGCTTCGTCCCTGGCGACGTCGAAGTCCTCCCCGACCGGGGTGACCCGCGGCGCCGCGGCCCGCAGTTCGGGGCGTGCCGCCACGAGAGGCTGCGCCCAGCCCGATTCCACCAGGAACTGCGCCTCCGCGGTGCGCGCGAAACCGGCGACGAGCATGGACCCCTTCGCGGCGTGCGCGCGATCCATCAGCACGTCGCGGACGTGCGGGTACGGCGCGTGCTGATCGAGGTGGACGTCGTCGCCGTCGTCCCACACCACGAACAGGCCAGGATCGGCGACCGGCGCGAACATCGCCGCGCGCGTGCCGACGACGACCCGCACCGCGCCGCGCAGCACCGCGAGCCAGCGGCGATACCGCTCGGCCGGCCCCAGCCCGGCGATCAACGCGACCACGGAATCGGCGCCCATCAGTTCGGCGCACGCGTCGTGCAGACGAGTGAGGTCGCGGTGGTCGGGAACGACCATGACGACCCCGCGTCCGGCGGCAGCCGCGACGGTGGCCGCTTCGGCGAGGCGGCGCGGCCAATCCTCACCCGGCAAGGCCTGCCAGACGGCGTTGGCCGGCCGCCGTTCCGCGACGGCCTCCAGGAAAGCGGGGCCGTTTTGGTACCGCTCCCAAGCCGTGGTTTCGGGCGGTTCCGGCGTCGACGCGGGCTCGGCGGGCGGCTCGGCCTCGACTTTCGCGTGCCGGGACGGGATCGCGAGCCGCAGGACGTCGCTGAGCGTGCCGCCGTACCGGTCCGCGACGGATCGGCAGAGCGTGTGCAGAGCCGGAGGCAGTACCGGCTCGCTGGAGGTCACCCTGTCGATGTACGCGAGCTTCCCGGTGAACTCCGTGGTGTCGGCGCGCTCGACGAGGTACCCGTCGACGAGCTGGCCCGCGAACCGGACGCGCACCCGGCAGCCGGGCACGGCGGCTTCGTGCAGCTTCTCGGGGATCCGGTAGTCGAAGGTGCGGTCGAGGTGCGTGAGCGGGATGTCCACGACGATCCGCGCCACCGGGTTCTCGGGCGCGGGATTCTGCGCGCCGCGGCGGCTGGCGGATTTCGCGCGGGGCGGTTTGGCCTTCCGCGCCGGCTCGGCTTTCGGAGGCTCCGGAAGGTCCCACAGCGGGGTCGGTTCGGGACTGCTGCTCACCCGGTGATCTCTACCAGACTCTGTCGCCACTGCCCGTCACCGCATGAGATGAAGGGGCCTTTCATGGCAAATTTTGCAATGAAAGGCCCCTTCATCTCAGTCTTTACACCTTTGGTCCGGGGCGATGGGGCGCGTTTCGTTGCGGAGTGCCGTGAAGGACCCCTTCATGTACCTCCGGTACCGCACACATCAGGCCTGGACGTAGTGAAGGCCTCCTTCCCTACCCTCAAGGTAGGCAAGGAGGCCTTCACGGAACGGATCAGGCGCCGGCGGCCGACTTCAGGTCCGCGGCCCGCGCCGTGCTCTCCCACGGGAGGTCCAGCTCGGGACGGCCGAAGTGGCCGTACGCGGCTGTCGGCGCGTAGATCGGGCGAAGCAGGTCGAGGTCGCGGATGATCGCGGCCGGACGCAGGTCGAAGACCTCCGTGATGGCGGCCTGGATCTTCGACGGGTCGACGGTCTCGGTGCCGAAGGTCTCGACGAAGAGGCCCACCGGGGCCGCTTTGCCGATCGCGTAGGCGACCTGGACCTCGGCGCGCGAAGCAAGCCCGGCGGCGATGACGTTCTTCGCCACCCAGCGCATCGCGTACGCGGCCGAGCGGTCCACCTTGGAGGGGTCCTTGCCGGAGAACGCGCCGCCACCGTGCCGGGCCATGCCGCCGTAGGTGTCGACGATGATCTTGCGGCCGGTCAGGCCCGCGTCGCCCATCGGGCCGCCGATGACGAAGCGGCCGGTCGGGTTGACCAGCAGGCGCACGTTGGAGGTGTCGAGGCCGAGCTCGGCGATCTCCGGGGCGACCACGTGCTCGCGGACGTCGACGCCGAGCATCTGCTCCAGGTCGATGCCGTCCGCGTGCTGGGTGGACACGACCACCGTGTCGAGCCGCACCGGCTGGTCACCGGCGTATTCGATGGTGACCTGGGTCTTGCCGTCCGGGCGCAGGTACGGCAGCACGCCGTCCTTGCGGACCCGGGTCAGCCGCTGCGAGAGCCGGTGCGCCAGCGCGATCGGCAGCGGCATCAGCTCGGGGGTGTCCGAGCAGGCGTAGCCGAACATCAGGCCCTGGTCTCCGGCGCCCTGGCGGTTGATCTCGTCCTCGTCGGACTCGACGCGGGACTCGTACGCGGTGTCGACACCCTGCGCGATGTCCGGCGACTGGGAGCCGATCGCGACGTTGACGCCGCAGGAGTTGCCGTCGAAGCCCTTGGCCGAGGAGTCGTAGCCGATCTTCAGGATCACGTCGCGGACGATGGTCGGGATGTCCGCGTAGGCCTCGGTGGTCACCTCGCCGGCGACGTGCACCTGGCCGGTGGTGATGAGAGTTTCGACCGCCACGCGGCTGCGCGGGTCCTTGGCCAGCAGGCCGTCCAGGATCGAGTCGCTGATGGCATCGCAAATTTTGTCGGGATGACCTTCAGTCACCGATTCCGATGTGAACAGTCTGCTCGTGGACGCGGTCACGGTGCCCGTCACTCCCTCACCTAGACGTCTGATGCCTAGAAAGTTAGGCACCCCTCAGCTTGAACTCAAGCCTACTGACTATCGCTTTGGGGGCTCTCAACGCTTCATCAAGGTCACAACAGCATCCCACAATGTGGACGCCAGTTCAGCCTTGGCTCCGAGGGGGATCGGGATTTCGGTGCCGTCGGCCCCGAGCAGCCAGCCCGAGTTGTCCTCGGTCCCGAAGGCCTTCCCCTCACCGACGGCGTTCACCACCAGCAGGTCCGCGCCCTTGCGCTTCAGTTTGACCCTGGCGTGGTCGAGGACGCCGCCCTTGTCGTCCCCGGTTTCGGCGGCGAAGCCGACGACCACCTGACCTGGGGTCCGATTGCGCACGAGCTCGGCCAGGATGTCCGCGTTGCGTGCGAGCTCGACGACGGGATCCGGTGCGTCGTCGGACTTCTTGATCTTGTGATCGGCCCGGTTCGACGGCCGGAAGTCGGCGACGGCGGCGGCCATCACGAGGACGTCGGCGGAGGCGGCCTCGGCGTGCATGGCCTGGCGCATCTCCTCGGCGGTCGACACGTGGACGACCTTCGCGCCCGCGGGCTCCGGCAGCGCGACGGTGTGCGCGGCGACCAGCGTGACCTCGGCGCCGCGCTGGGCGGCGACGCGGGCCAGCGCGTAACCCTGTTTGCCCGACGAGCGGTTGCCCAGGTACCGGACCGGGTCCAGCGGCTCGCGGGTGCCACCGGCCGAAATCGCCACGCGCACGCCTTCGAGGTCGCGCGGGAGGGCGTTCGGCACGGCGAGCAGGAGCCGGGCGAGGTCGACGATCTCGGCCGGGTCGGCGAGCCGCCCCTTGCCGGTGTCCTTGCCGGTGAGCCTGCCGGCGGCGGGTTCGGCGACGACCAGGCCGCGTGAGCGCAGCAGCGCCACGTTGTCGCGGGTGGCCGGGTGCTCCCACATCTCGGTGTGCATCGCCGGGAAGAAGGCGACCGGGCACCGGGCGGTGAGCAGGGTGTTCGTCAGCAGATCGTCCGCGATGCCGTGCGCGGCCTTGGCGAGCAGGTTCGCCGTGGCGGGCACGACGATTACCAGGTCGGCTTCCTTGCCGACGCGGACGTGCTGGACCTCGGGCACTTCGGTGAACACGCCGGTGTGGACCGGGTTCCCGGAGAGTGCCTCGAAGGTGGCCGCGCCGACGAAGTTCAGCGCGGCTTCGGTGGGGACCACGCGGACGTCGTGACCGGATTCGGTCAGTCCGCGCAGGACCTCACAGGCCTTGTAGGCGGCGATTCCGCCGCCCACGCCCAGTACGACGCGGGGCTTATTCACCCTCGGTGTGCTCGAGCAGGCCACCGTGGATCTCGCGCAGGGCGATGGAGAGCGGCTTCTCGCGCGGGCCCGGCTCGACCAGCGGGCCGACGTACTCCAGCAGGCCCTCGCCCAGCTGGGCGTAGTAGTCGTTGATCTGGCGAGCGCGCTTGGCCGAGTAGATCACCAGCGCGTACTTCGAGCTGACCTTCTCGAGAAGGTCGTCGATGGGCGGGTTGGTGATGCCTTCGAGCTCTTCGTGCAGCGTGGCCTGAGTCGTCACTCGTGGTGCTCCGAATCTTCGGGTTACTTGTCGCCGGTTATCAAGTTTAGCAACTGCTCGGCGGCGTCTCGCACGTCGGCGTTGACGACGCGCTCGTCGAACTCCCCGGCGGCGGCGAGTTCGCGTTCCGCCTCGGCCAGCCTGGCCTTCACCGCGGCCTCGTTCTCGGTGCCGCGACCGGTCAGCCTGCCGACCAGTTCGTCCCACGACGGCGGCATCAGCATCACCAGCCGGGCTTCCGGCATCGCCTTGCGGACCTGCCGCGCGCCCTGGAGTTCGATCTCCAGGATCGCGTTGCGGCCTTCGGCCAGGACCCGCTCGACGGGCCCGCGCGGGGTGCCGTAGCAATTGCCCGCGAACTCGGCGTGTTCGAGCAGTTCGCCGACGGCGACCATGCGGTCGAATTCGGGCCGGTCGATGAAGTGGTAGTGCTCGCCGTCGACCTCACCCGGCCTCGGCTTCCTGGTGGTCACCGAGACGCTGAAATAGATCTCCGGATCCAGCTTGCGCAGCTCCTTCGCCACGCTCGACTTCCCGACCCCCGAAGGCCCTGAGACGACCGTGAGCCGGTGCCGGGAAGAAACTCCCGCCACCGGCTCACCGCCGCGGTCAGCGCCCGGGGTCACCGGGTGGTCCTGACCGGTGCCGCTCACTCGCCGCTGAATTCGGCCAGCAGCGCCTTGCGCTGCCGGTCGCCGAGGCCGCGAAGACGACGGCTGGGTGCGATCTCCAGTCGTTCCATGGTCTGCTGGGCACGGACCTTGCCGACGCCCGGAAGAGCCTCGAGCAGAGCCGAGACCTTCATCTTGCCGAGGACTTCGTTCTCCTCGGCCTGCTTCAACACGTCGACCAGAGTGGTACCGCCCCGCTTCAGCCGCTCCTTCAGCTCAGCACGGATGCGGCGGGCGGCGGCGGCCTTCTCCAGCGCCGCAGCGCGCTGTTCCTCTGTCAGCTGGGGAAGTGCCACGTTTTCCTCCGGTAGTTCTCAAATCTGGGTGGGTGTGGCGACGGTACCCACCCGTTACCTCGGCCCACAATGCGGGGGTGGCTGGTCATGACGGATTCCCGGGCCTGCTATTGGCCTTTTTCCAGGGGACCGAGGGAATCCCGGGTCCGCCGAACGGCCGCACGCAACGCTTCGGGGCCGGGTCCGTGCCTGAGGACGTCACGGGACGACGCGGGGAGCACACCCGGCAGTCCCGGCCCGAAAAGGGCCCGCAAATCGGCCGGAGTGGCCCCCTGTGCCCCGAAACCGGGCGCCAGGACCGGACCGTTCAGCTTGCTCAGATCGAGCTCTCCCGGCGTGATGGTGGCGCCGACGACGACACCGATGTCACCCAAGGGCCCGACGCCCGCGTTGTACGCGGCCGCCGTGTCGACGATGTCCTGCGCGACGGTCTTTCCGTTGGGCAGCAAGGCGTTCTGCAATCCCTGCGCCTCCGGGTTGGAGGTGCGCGCGAGGACGAACAGCCCCTTGCCTTGCGTCCGCGCAACGTCGAGCGCGGGGGCCAGCGAACCGAAACCGAGGTACGGCGACACGGTGATGGCGTCCGCCTCGAGATCCGCGCCGGCGGGTAGGAACGCCGCCGTGTACGCCGCCATCGTCGAACCGATGTCGCCGCGTTTGACGTCCAGCAGGACGAGCGCGCCCGCCTCCCGGCACACCTTCATCGTCTTGGCCAGAACGGCGACCCCAGGAGGCCCGTAGGCCTCGAAAAAGGCCGACTGGGGCTTGATCACCGCGACCTCGGGCGCGATCGTCTCAGCGGCCGTGAGGGCGAACTTCTCCAGACCGCCCGCGTCCGCCGGGAGACCCCACGCCTGGAGCAACCCGGGATGGGGGTCGATCCCGGCGCAGAGCGGTCCCTTCTCGGCGACCGCCCGCGCCAGCCTCGCCCCGAACCGTTCGCTCATGCCTTGGCCTTCAGCGCCGCCTGGAGGCTCTGCAGCGACCGGACGCCGATGTCGCCCTTGATGACGGCCTCTATCCCGTGCACGGCCGCCGCGGCGCCCTGCACCGTGGTGATGCAGGGGATGTCCCGCGACACCGCGGCGGTGCGGATCTCGTAGCCGTCGATGCGGGGACCGCTGTTGCCGTACGGGGTGTTGATCACCATCTGCACCTCGCCGCTGAGGATGACGTCCACGACGTTCTGCTCCCCTTCGGCCGAACCCTCGTAGTGCTTGCGCACGACGGTGCAGGCGATTCCGTTGCGCCGCAACACTTCCGCGGTTCCCGACGTGGCGAGAATCTCGAAGCCGAGGTCCGCCAGCCGCTTCACCGGGAACACCAGCGAACGCTTGTCACGGTTGGCGACGGAGACGAAGACCTTGCCCGACGTCGGCAGCGAACCGTAGGCACCGGCCTGCGACTTGGCGAACGCCTTGCCGAAGGAGACGTCGACGCCCATGACCTCGCCGGTGGACTTCATCTCCGGGCCGAGCAGCGAGTCGACGCCGTGGCCCTCGGGGGTGCGGAAGCGGTGGAACGGCAGGACCGCCTCCTTGACCGCGACCGGCGAATCGGCGGGCATGTGGCCGCCGTCACCCTCGGCGGGGAGGACACCGGACTCGCGCAGCTCCTTGATCGACGAGCCGGTCATGATCAGCGCCGCGGCCTTCGCGAGCGGCACCGCGGTCGCCTTCGACACGAACGGCACCGTCCGCGAGGCGCGCGGGTTGGCCTCCAGGACGTACAGAACGTCGTCCTTGAGCGCGTACTGGACGTTCAGCAGCCCGCGGACGCCGACGCCGCGCGCGATGGCCTCGGTCGAGCGGCGCACCGTCTCGATGTCGGTCCGGCCCAGCGTGATCGGCGGGAGCGCGCACGACGAGTCGCCGGAGTGGATCCCGGCCTCTTCGATGTGCTCCATGACGCCGCCGAGGAACAGCTCGTCGCCGTCGAAGAGCGCGTCGACGTCGATCTCGATGGCGTCGTCGAGGAAACGGTCCACCAGCACCGGGTGCTCGGGGGTGACCTCGGTGGCGCGGTGGATGTAACCGGCGAGGGATTCCTCGTCGTACACGATCTCCATACCGCGTCCGCCGAGCACGTAGGACGGCCGGACCAGGACCGGGTAGCCGATCTTGTCGGCGATCCGCTTCGCGCCCTCGAACGAGGTCGCCGTGCCGTACTTCGGCGCGGGGAGCCCGGCGTCGGTGAGGACCTCGCCGAACGCGCCGCGGTCCTCGGCGAGGTGGATCGCGTCCGGGGAGGTGCCGATCACCGGGACACCGGCGTCGGCGAGGCGCTTCGCCAGCGAGAGCGGGGTCTGACCGCCCAGCTGCACGATGACACCGGCGACGGTGCCCGACTCCTGCTCGGCGTTGACCACTTCGAGGACGTCCTCGAACGACAGCGGCTCGAAGTACAGCCGGTCCGAGGTGTCGTAGTCGGTGGAGACGGTCTCGGGATTGCAGTTGACCATGACGGCCTCGAAACCGGCCTCGCGCAAGGCGATCGCGGCGTGCACGCACGAGTAGTCGAACTCGATGCCCTGCCCGATGCGGTTCGGCCCGGAGCCGAGGATCAGCACCTTCGGCTTGCCGGTCTGCGCGGTGATCTCCGACTGCGCCGCGGGATCGGTCTCGTAGGCCGAGTAGTGGTACGGCGTCTTGGCCGCGAATTCGGCCGCGCAGGTGTCGACGGTCTTGTACACCGGACGCACGCCGAGACGGCGGCGCAGCGCGCGGACGCCGTCCTCACCGGCCAGTTCCGGCCGCAGCGCGGCGATCTGACGGTCCGAAAGACCGGTGCGCTTGGCGCGCCGCAGCAGCGGCTCGTCCAGCACCAGGGCGTCGCGGACCTCCGAGCCGACCTCGCCGATGAGGGCGATCTGGTCGATGAACCACGGGTCGATTCCCGAGGCCTCGTGGATCTCCTCGACCGTGGCACCGAAGCGCAGCGCCCGCTCGACCTCGTAGATCCGCCCGTCGTGCGGCGTACGCAGGGCGTCCAGGATGGACTCCTTGGTCGCGCCTTCGGGGTCGGGGCGGGTCCAGAAGCCGGTGGCCTTGGTGTCGATGGACCGCAGTGCCTTGCCGAGCGCCTCGGGGAAGCTGCGGCCGAACGACATCGCTTCGCCGACGCTCTTCATCGTCGTGGTCAGCGTGGGGTCCGCGCCGGGGAACTTCTCGAAGGCGAACCGCGGCACCTTCACCACGACGTAGTCCAGCGTCGGCTCGAAGGCCGCCGGGGTCTCGCCGGTGATGTCGTTGCGGATCTCGTCGAGGGTGTAGCCGATGGCGAGCTTCGCGGCGATCTTGGCGATCGGGAAGCCGGTCGCCTTCGACGCCAGCGCGCTCGACCGCGACACCCGCGGGTTCATCTCGATGACGACCATGCGGCCGTCGGCCGGGTTGATCGCGAACTGGATGTTGCAGCCACCGGTGTCGACGCCGACCTCGCGCAGCACGGCGATGCCGACGTCGCGCATGTGCTGGTACTCGCGGTCGGTCAGGGTCATCGCGGGCGCGACGGTGACCGAGTCGCCGGTGTGCACGCCCATCGCGTCGATGTTCTCGATCGAGCAGACGACCACCACGTTGTCGTGCCGGTCGCGCATGAGCTCGAGTTCGAACTCCTTCCAGCCGAGGACGCTCTCCTCGATCAGCACCTCGGTGACCGGCGACTCGGAGAGGCCGGTGGTGGCGAGGCGTTCCAGCTCCGCGTCGGTGTGCGCCATGCCCGAGCCGAGCCCGCCCATGGTGAACGACGGCCGGATGACCACCGGGAGGCCGACTTCGGCGACGGTCGCGCGGACCTCGTCCATATCGTGGCAGACCCGCGAACGCGGCACGTCGGCGCCGATCGTGCGGACGATGTCCTTGAACTTCTGCCGGTCCTCGCCGCGCTGGATGGCGTCGATGTCGGCGCCGATCAGCTCGACGCCGTACTTCTCCAGGACGCCGCGCTCGTGCAGGGCGACAGCGCAGTTGAGCGCGGTCTGCCCGCCGAGGGTCGCGAGGATCGCGTCGGGGCGCTCCACGGCGATGACCTTCTCGACGAACTCCGGGGTGACCGGCTCGATGTAGGTGGCGTCGGCGAACTCGGGGTCGGTCATGATGGTCGCCGGGTTCGAGTTCACCAGCGAGACGCGCAGTCCCTCTTCGCGGAGCACGCGGCAGGCCTGGGTGCCGGAGTAGTCGAACTCCGCCGCCTGGCCGATCACGATCGGCCCGGAGCCGATCACCAGCACGTGCTGGATGTCTGTCCTCTTCGGCATTACTTGGCCTTCTCCATCAAGCTCACGAACTCATCGAACAAGGGGGCCGCGTCGTGCGGGCCGGCGGCGGCCTCGGGGTGGTACTGCACCGAGAACGCGGGGACGTCGAACGCGCGGACACCTTCGACGGTGTCGTCGTTCGGGCAGTAGTGCGAGATCTGGGCGGCGCCGAACGGCGTCTCGAAGCGCTGCCCCGGCTCGCCTTCGAGGGCGAAACCGTGGTTCTGCGCGGTGATCGCGACCCGTTTGGTGGCCACGTCGATCACCGGGATGTTGATCCCGCGGTGGCCGTAGCGCATCTTGTAGGTGCCCAGCCCCAGCGCGCGGCCGAGGATCTGGTTGCCGAAGCAGATGCCGAACAGCGGGATTTCCCGCTGCAGCACGGACTTCGTCAGCTCGGTCGCGTGCGCGGTGGTCGCCGGGTCGCCCGGTCCGTTGGACAGGAACACGCCGTCCGCCTCGACGGCGAGCAGTTCGTCCACAGTGGACGACGAGGGCAGCACGTGCACCTCGATACCGCGCGCGGCCATCATGCGCGGGGTGTTGGACTTGATGCCCAGGTCCAGTGCGGCGACGCGGAACCGGGTCTCCCCCTGCGCCTTGACCACGTACGGCTGCTTCGTGGAGACCTCGCCGGCGAGGTCGGCGCCCTTCATCTGCGGGCCGGCCTTCACCTCGGCGAGCATTTCCTCGTCGGTGCCCAGCGCGTCACCGGAGAACACGCCGGATCGCATGGCGCCCTGCTCGCGCAGGTGCCGGGTCAGCGTGCGGGTGTCCACTTCGGAGATCCCGACGACGCCCTGGCGCTCCAGTTCTTCGTCCAGCGTGCGCTTGGAGCGCCAGTTGGACGGGGTGCGCGCCGGATCGCGGACGACGTAGCCCGAAACCCAGATGCGGGCGGACTCGTCGTCCTCGTCGTTCCAGCCGGTGTTGCCGATCTGCGGCGCGGTCTGGACCACGATCTGCCGGTGGTAGGACGGGTCGGTCAGCGTCTCCTGGTAGCCGGTCATGCCGGTGCAGAACACCGCCTCGCCCAAGCTGCGTCCGCGTGCTCCGTACGCGGAGCCGCGGAACACGCGGCCGTCTTCGAGGACCAGTGCCGCGGGGGTCCTAATGCCGTTCGTGGTGCTCATCAGGCACCTCCCTTGATGTCGTTGCGAGTGTCTTGCAAAGCTTCGATCCACTGTGGATAGTCGTCGACGTCGTCGCCGCGGAATCCGGTGTCCAGTTCGACGTCGCCTGCCAGCCAGGTGACGACGAGCAGCCCGTCGATGCCCATCACCTTCCCGGCCATTCCCTTGTCCTTGCGGACGCCGGTGACGGACGCGCGCGGGATCCAGAAGTCCGGGGCGCCGCCGCGTTCGATGGCGATGCCGTCTTCGTGCAGCCGCCAGACCGCGCCGGTGCGCAGGCCGGCGCCGCGGGTGACCACGCGCTCCTGCCAGTGCCCCGCCGTCGTGGTGCTGATGTAGACGCCGGTCGACTCGAGCGAGGCCTCACCGGGCTCGGCGGGGATCTCGGCGAACGGCGGCACCTGGACGCTCTGCGCGCGGGACTTGCGCCGCCAGCCGCGCCACATCAGGAAGACGCAGAACAGGAAGAAGGCGAAGACCGCCAGGGTCAGCAGAATCCGGTCGCTCATTGCGCGATCTTCCCTTCCCGCGCGGTGATCCGCCCGCGCAGCAACGTCGCCGTCACCACGCCGGGGAGCCGCATTCCTTCGTACGGGGTGTTCGCCGCGATGCTCGCGAACTCGACGCCCCGTACGGTCCATTCGGTTTCCGGGTCCACCAGCGTCAGGTTGGCCGGTTCGCCGACCTCGATCGGACGGCCGTGGTCGGTCAGGTTGCCGATCTCGGCGGGCCGCTCGCTCATCACCCGCGCGACGCCCCGCCAGTCCAGCAGGCCGGTGCGGACCATGGTCTCGACCACGATCGACAACGCGGTCTGGAGGCCGAGCATGCCGGGCCGGGCCGAGTTCCACTCGCAGTCCTTGTCCTGGACGGCGTGCGGCGCGTGGTCGGTGGCGACGCAGTCGATGACGCCCTCGGCCAGCGCGGCGCGCAGCTTCACGGCGTCGGATTCGGTGCGCAGCGGCGGGTTGACCTTGTTGACCGGGTCGTAGGTCGCGAGCCGCTCGTCGGTCAGCAGCAGGTGGTGCGGGGTGACCTCGGCCGAGACCTTGGTACCGCGCTCCTTGGCCCACTTCAGGATGTCGGCCGTGCCCGAGGTGGACACGTGGCAGACGTGCAGCCGCGCGTTCGCGTGCTCCGCCAGCAGGCAGTCGCGGGCCACGATCGACTCCTCCGCCGAAGCGGGCCAGCCCGTGTAACCCAGGCGCGCGGCCTGCTCGCCTTCGTGCGCCTGGGCGCCGACGGTCAGCCGCGGCTCCTCGGCGTGCTGGGCGATGACCACGCCGAGCGCCGTCGAATACTCCAGCGCGCGGCGCATGAGCAGCGGGTCCGCGACGCAGAGACCGTCGTCGGAGAAGACCTTCACCTGGGCTTCGGACTTCGCCATCGTGCCCAGTTCGGCGAGTTTCTCGCCCTTGAGGCCCACGGTGACCGCGCCGACCGGGTGCACGTCGACCAGCCCGGCCTCTTGGCCGCGCCGCCACACGTGGTCGACGATCACCGCGTTGTCGGCCACCGGATCGGTGTTGGCCATGGCGAACACGGCGGTATAGCCGCCGAGCGCGGCCGCGGCCGAACCGGTCGCGATGGTCTCGGTGTCCTCGCGGCCGGGTTCACGCAGGTGGGTGTGCAGATCGACGAAACCAGGGAGCAGCACCTGGCCGCCCGCCTCGATGACTTCGGCGTTGTCCGGGGTGTCGATCGAACCGATGTCGGTGATGACCCCGTCCTCGACGAGCACGTCGACCGGGTCGCCCTCGCCGTAGGGTCGGGCGCCCTTGATCAGGACGATGGTCACGCGGTGGCTCCTTCGCTGGCGAGCAGGTGGTAGAGGACCGCCATGCGCACGTGGACGCCGTTGCGGACCTGTTCGGTGATGGCCGAGGCCGGGGAGTCGGCGACCGCCGAGGCGATCTCCATCCCGCGCAGCATCGGGCCCGGGTGCAGGACGACGGCGTGCTCTGGCAGGAGCTTCATCCGTCGTTCGTTGAGGCCGTAGGCGATCGAGTACTCGCGCGCCGAAGGGAAAAAGCCCCCGTGCATGCGTTCCGCCTGGACTCGCAGCATCATGACCGCGTCGACCGCGGGCAGTTCGGCGTCGAGTTCGTGCGACACGGTGACCGGCAGGCTTTCCACCCCAGCCGGCAGCAGGGTCGGCGGCGCGACGAGGACCACTTCCGCGCCCAGCGCCGACAGAAGGTGGATGTTCGACCGCGCGACCCGGCTGTGCAGGACGTCGCCGACGATCGCGATCCGGCGGCCTTCGAGTGAGCCGAGCCGCTCTCGCAGCGTCGCCGCGTCGAGCAGGGCCTGCGTCGGATGCTCGTGCGTCCCGTCGCCCGCGTTGACGACCGCCGTCCCGGCTTCGGCGAGCCAGCCCGAAAGCCGCTGAGCCGCCCCGGAGGCGGGGTGCCGGATGATCACGCAGTCGGCGCCAGCCGCGGCCAGCGTCAGCGCGGTGTCCCGCAGCGATTCGCCCTTGTTGACCGAGGAACTGGACGCGGAGACGTTGATCACGTCGGCGCTCATCCACTTCCCCGCGATCTCGAACGAGACGCGGGTGCGGGTCGAGTTCTCGTAGAACAACGTGATCACGGTGCGGCCGCGCAACGTCGGCAGTTTGCGGACCTCGCGGCCCAGCAGGGTGTGCTTGAGCTCTTCGGCGGTGTCCAGCACGGCTGTCGCGAGCGCCGGGTCGAGCCCGTCGGTGGCGAGCAGGTGCTTCACGATCGATCTCCTTCTGGTGAAGCGCTCTCATTCAACGACCGGAGCAGAACCGTGTCCCGTCCGTCCACTTCGGACAGCAGGACCTCGATCCCCTCGGCGCGCGAGGTGGGCACGTTCTTGCCCACGTAGTCGGCGCGGATCGGCAGTTCGCGGTGGCCGCGGTCGACCAGCACGGCCAGCTGGACCGCGCGCGGGCGGCCGTGGTCGCGCAGGGCGTCGAGGGCGGCGCGGATGGTGCGGCCGGAGAACAGCACGTCGTCGACCAGGATCACCACCGCGTCGTCGATACCGGTCGGCGGCAGCTGCGAATGTTCGAGCGCGCGGGGCGGGCGGCGGCGGAGATCATCACGGTAGAGCGTGATGTCCAGCGCGCCGGTCGGCGGACGGATGCCGGAGAACTCGGCGATCTTGTCCGCGAGCCGCAGGGCGAGCGGAGTACCCCGGGTGGGGATGCCCAGCAACACGGGCGGAGTCGAGCCACCGGCACCGAGAGCGGTCTTCTCGATGACCTGGTGGGCCATTCGGGCGATCGTGCGCGCGACATCGCCGGACGAGAGCAGCTCACGCTCTCCCGCCGGTTCCGCCGCGCCACGCGGACGTGACGACAAGGCGGACCTCCTTCCCCGCCTCTCTGGACGGGTCCTTAAAGGACGTCGACTTCCTGCTTGGCGAGGAAATCGAACCGACACTAGCAGGAAGGAGCCCTCAGTCTTACGGGTGGCGCGCCCCAGGTGACGAAGGCCTCTCGAAAGCACCCGCTTGACCTGGTGACAACTATGCGTAACCATTACTCTGAGTATTCGACTCTAGGAGTCCCCTGGATCGGTCACCCTCGACCGGTTGGGGGTGAGGAAACGGAGAACCACCAGATGGGCGATTACGCCAAGGCGCTCGGGGCCAAGCTCCGCGGGATCCGCCAGCAGCAGGGCCTGTCCCTGCACGGGGTCGAGCAGAAGTCCGGAGGCCGCTGGAAGGCCGTCGTCGTCGGTTCGTACGAGCGCGGAGACCGCGCCGTCACCGTGCAGAAGCTCGCCGAACTGGCCGATTTCTACGGCGTGCCGGTGGTCGAGCTGCTGCCGGAGGGCCGGGTGCCGTCGGGCGCCGAACCCGCCACGAAGATCGTCATCAACCTGGAGCGTCTCCAGCAGCTCCCGGCGGAGAAGGTCGGGCCGCTCGCCCGCTACGCCGCCACCATCCAGAGCCAGCGCGGCGACTACAACGGCAAGGTGCTCTCCATCCGCACCGAAGACCTGCGTTCGCTGGCCATCATCTACGACATGACCCCGGGCGAGCTCACCGAGCAGCTGATCGACTGGGGTGTGCTGCCGCCAGAGGCTCGACCGTCCAAAGAGGACTAGAGATGGCGACGTTTTCGGTCCGGGGGGACCGGAAACGCCAACCGGCACCACCGAGCACGAGAACGGGCCGTGCCCTCGGAAGAGGACACGGCCCGTCGCAGTACGTCTTCTAGAGAACCGCGCGCAGGCGGTCGGCGATGGTGCCGATGCGGCCGAGCACGCCGTTCACGAAACGCGGCGAGTCGTCGGTCGACAGCTCCTTCGCCAGCCCGACGGCCTCGTCGATGGCGACCGGATCCGGCACGTCCGTCGCCCACAGCAGCTCGTAGACGCCGACCCGCAGCACCGCGAGATCCACCGGCGGCATCCGGTCCAGCGTCCAGCCCTGAGCGTGCTCCGAAAGCAGCTCGTCGATCTGCGTCTTGCGTCCGGTCACGCCCTCGACCAGCGAGATCGTGTAGTCCCCGATCGGATCGACCTCGACCGAACCGACCCTGTCCGCCAGCAACGTCACCGCGTCGGCGCCGCGCTGGGCGGCTTCGTACAGCACTTCGACGGCACGCTTGCGTGCCTGGCGGCGGCTGATCGGCCCACCGCGGTTCGGCGACTTGCCGGATTTGTCTGAACCGGCCATCAGTTGGAGACGCGGCCCAGGTAGCGGCCGTCACGGGTGTCGACCTTGATCTTCTCGCCGGTGGTGAGGAACAGCGGCACCTGGATCTCGGCGCCGGTCTCCAGGGTGGCCGGCTTGGTGCCACCGGTGGAGCGGTCGCCCTGCAGGCCGGGGTCGGTGTGCTGGACGATCAGCTCGACCGAGGTCGGCAGCTCGATGTACAGCGGGACACCCTCGTGCACCGCGACCTGGACCTCGAAGTTCTCGAGCAGGTAGTTCGCGTTGTCGCCGACGGTCTCGGCCAGCACGGTGATCTGGTCGTAGGTCTCCGCGTCCATGAACACGAAGTCCGTGCCGTCCTTGTACAGGTACGTCATGTTGCGACGGTCGACGGTGGCCGTATCGACCTTCGTCCCCGCGTTGAAGGTCTTGTCGACGACCTTGCCGGTCAGCACGTGCTTGAGTGTCGTGCGGACGAACGCACCGCCCTTGCCCGGCTTGACGTGCTGGAACGCGGTGACGGTCCAGAGCTGGCCGTCGAGGTTGAGGACGAGCCCGTTCTTCAGGTCGTTGGTGGTGGCCACGAGTGTGCAGTCTCCTGTGTCGATCTTCCGGGCCGCCGTCAGACGACCACGAGTTCCTTGGTGCTCAGCGTGAGGAGTTCGGGCGTACCTTCCCGCACGACCAGCGTGTCCTCGATGCGCACGCCTCCGCGTCCGGGCAGATACACACCAGGTTCGACGGTGACGGCCATACCGGCGGACAGTGTACCGACGCCGGTGGCGGCCAGGCTGGGCGCCTCGTGCACCTGCAGTCCGACCCCGTGGCCGAGACCGTGGCCGAACTCGTCGCCGCGCCCCGCGTCGACGATCACTCCGCGCGCCGCTTTGTCCACTTCGGACACTTCGGCGCCGGGCAGGACGGCGTCGCAACCCGCCGCCTGCGCGCGCTGGACCAGCTCGTAGATCTCCTCCTGCCACGCCGCCGGCTTGCCGAGGACGAACGTGCGGGTCATGTCGGAGTGGTAACCGTCGACCGTGGCACCGAAGTCGATCTTGACGAAGCCACCGTTCGCGAGCACGGCCGAGGTCGGCCGGTGATGCGGGATCGCGGAGTTGACGCCCGCCGCGACGATCGTGTCGAACGACGGCCCCGTCGACCCGTGACCGAGCATGCGATTCTCGAGGTCGCGGGCGACGTCCAGCTCGGTCCGGCCCGGCCGGAGCCCGCCGGCGGACACCAGCTCCTCCAGCGCCCTGTCGGCCGCGGCGCACGCCTGGCGCAGCGCCTCGATCTCCTGCTCGTCCTTGACCAGTCGCAGCTGCTCGACGAGCCCGGGCGTACGGACCAGCTCGACGCGGTCGAAGCGGACCTTGAGATCTTCGTGCTGCTCGACACTGACGTGCTGGCTCTCGAACCCGGTCTTGCCGAGCTTCTTCCCTGCCGCGAGGTCGGCCAGCTTCGCCGCGCTCGCACGGTCCAGCACCCGTTCGAGATCGGGCACCTCCGTCGCCGACTGGACCGTGTAGCGGCCGTCGGTGCAGAAGATCGTCTTGTCGTCACCGCCCCCGTGGACGAGGAGAGCGGCGTTGGACCCGGTGAAGCCGGTCAGGTACCTGATGTTGAGCAGGTCCGTGACCAGCAGCGCGTCCACCCCGGAATCGGCCAGCAGGGAACGCAGCGCCGCGCGGCGGCGAGAGAAGTATTCACGCACGCCTTGAGTTTAGGGGGCCGACCGCTCATTTCGCCCGCATGCGCCGCCCTCTTGCGCCGCTTGTGGTGCCCGGTGGTCCGTGAAGGCCTCCTTGAGGGACTCTGGGTCCCTCAAGGGGTCCTTCACGCGCATATGGTGGGGCGGGCGGGACGGATGTGACTCCAGTGACGGATGCGTCCTGTGTGGCACTGCCGTAAGTCCGTGAGGGCCTCCTTCCCTACCTTCAAAGTAGAGAAGGAGGCCCTCACGGACCTTCCGCCGAGGATCCAGGACCGCGCGGAGGTGACCATCGCTACTGGCGAGTTAAACTCACCCAATGGCACCGTGGCTGACTCGTGGACTCGTGATGGCGCTGCTGCACGGCGCGGCCGTCACCGTGCTGGCCAAGTACGAGGTCTTCAACCCCACCGACAAGACCCTCGCCACCTCCCTCGCCCTGGCCGTCCTGGTCGGCGCGGCGGCGGGCTGGAGCGCCGTGGACGCCTGGCGGGGCAAACCCGAACGCGGCAGGAACTGGTTCATCGCGGCGTTGATCGCCGGACCGGTCTCGGGGGTGCTGTACGTGATCGGCCGCGCGGTGTTCGTCGATCAGACCGGCGTATCGGAGCTCGGCGGCGCGCTCACCGGCGGCGCCGCCTTCTCGGCCCTGCTGGTGCTCATCCCGGCCGGGCTCGGCCTGTTCGTCGGCGGCCGCATCACCAAGACCGGAGACGACGAAGATCAGCCCGCGAGCGGGAAACCGGCGGGGAAACCGTCCCAGGCCTGATCGCTGATCTGCTCGACGGCCGAGTCGTTCAACGCCGCCGTCCCGGCGTCCGGCACCGCGAACAGTTTGCCGTCGAGCACCACGCCGAACCCGCGTCCGGGGGCGCGCACCATCCTCGCCCCGGCGCTCAGCCGCGCCGCCTGCGGGAACTTGTCGACGACCTTGAGCCGCTGGTCCAGAATCTCGCTCGCGAGGGTCGCCGCCACGGAACGCCGGTCGACTCGCACCAGGGTGCCGTCGGCCACCAGATCGATGGTCCGCTGCGGTGACGGCATCGCGACGCCTTCGAACGAGGTCCGGACGCGGGCGTCGCCGTCGCAGGCCCGCGAACCGCGGACGTCCAGGCCGAAATGTTTGAGGTCGGTCGGCGCCCCCGCGCCGCCGACGATCGTGGCCCGGACGACGTCGAACGGGACCCGGTCGCAGACGTCACCCGAGGAGAGCGGCGCATGCCCGTCGGGCCGCCGGACCAGGCCGGGGCCTTCCTTCCACGCGCCGGGAATGATCGCCGTCCGATACGGCTGCGCGGAGAAGTCCCTGGTCCAGAAGGTGAGCGTGGTGCCGGTTTCGGTCTCGTGCGCGATCACGAAGGCGTCGAGCGCGCCGACCCACATCAGATCCGTGCTGAACCCGTCGACCAGTGAGCGGGTGCGCGGCGAGATCGTGCTCGGCTTGGGGATGAAGCCCTGCTCCCCCAGCGTCTCCACGCCTCGGGTGAACGCCGCGTCCTTGGCGCGGAGCAGGAATTGCCCGGCGCCGTTCCACCCGGCGCCCTTCGCCGTGGTGTCGGTGAACAGCACGTAGAACCAGCCGTCGAGGTACACCGCCGAGGGCTGGCCGGCGCCGTAGACGTTGGCGCGATGCACGTCGTGCGAGGGCCCGATGATCGGCTGCCCGCCCGCGGCCCGCGTCCAGTTGAGGCCGTCGGGGCTGGTCGCGAGCCCGATCGAGTTGCCGAGCGCGTGATCGCCCGCCGCGCCGGTGTAGTACATGTAGTAGATCGAGCCGACCTTGATCACCGACGGATCGCAGGTGTGCATACCGTCGAAACCGCCGGGCGCGCCGGAGAACACCGCCGCCGGGCCGCCACCGGACGGGCCGGTGAAGGGACCGTCGAGCGAGGGCGACTGCGCGTAGAGGATGTCGTCACCGGGCGGCTGCGCGCTGCCGTACTGGCTGCACCACCACATCCGGAGCTTGCCGCCGTCGCGCATCACCGTCGGGCCGTAGTTGTAGACCGCGTCCTGATCGCCCGCGGCCACCACACCGCCACTGGCCCGGGGGTCGCTCGTCGCGAGTTCGACGTCCATCGGCCGCGGCTTTTCCTCGGGCAGCTGGGCTCCGCCGATCCCGCCGCCCTTGCCGTCGGCCTGCGGCTGGGCAAGCTCGGCGCTGCACGCCACGAGGACCGCGCCTGCCGCGAGGACAGCCACCACGGCACGGGCGGGTCGCCGACCCCCACGAAAAAGGCGCATGATGGCCGAGTGTAGCGAGGCTTAACCCGGCCGGGTGACGTCAGTACCCGGTAGGGCGACCAATTCCACTTCGAAGCCATCGGCGTTTTCGAGGTAGGCGGCGTAGTGGTGATCACCGCCCGCATTCGGGAACTTGTCCGCGAACATCGGCGACCAGCCGTGTTCGAGCGCCTTCGAAGCCAGTTCGTTCACCCGTTCGCGGGACTCGACGTGCAGGGCGAGATGGTTCAAGCCCGGCGCGGTGCGCTCGTGCTTTTCGCCGCTGAGCGCCGGAGAGCGCTCGACGACGAGATAGGTCGCGCCGTGCTTCCAGCTGACCCCGGCGGGCCAGCGCTGGAATTCCCGCCAGCCGAGTTCGCCGAGCAGCCAGCCCCAGCTCTCCTCGGCGCGGGCGAGATCGGGGACCCACAGTTCGATGTGGTGCACGCGGCCGTGGTCCGAGGGCAGTGCGACGAAGACGCGATGCGGCCCGCTGCCGTAGTGGTCGCCGCCGCCGACGTCGAGGAAACCCAAGCGCTTCACCAGACTCTGACTGGCCACATTGGACTCGCCGACCAGCGCCCACACCGAAGACAGGCCGAGCCCGACAAGTCCGTGGTCCAGCAGGGCCTTCGCGGCTTCGGTGGCCAGGCCCTGCCCGCCGTGCGCACGCGCCAGGTAGTAGCCGACCTCGGGTACGTCGCCGGGCAGCTCCTGCGACGGCCGCAGATGCGCGAGGCCGATCACCTCGCCGTCGCGTTCGATCGCCCAGTGCCCCATCCCGGCCGGGCCGCGGTACGCCAGCCGCCTGCCGACCATTTCGCGGACCAGGTCCGGCTCGGTCAGCCGGTCCGCGAAATGCGCGCTCATCGCCGGGTCGGCGAAGAGCGCGACGATCGCTTCGGTGTCCGCCTCCGTCAACGCGCGCAGCCGGAGCCGCGCGGTCTCGATCCTGGGAGGGTTGTTCACGTCGCGTTCGCGGCCATCCAGCGCAGGGCCAGCGGGTACCCGTCGACCCCGAGCCCGGCGATGACCGCGGTGGCGATGTCCGACAGCACGCTGTGGTGCCGGAACTGCTCGCGTTTGTGCACGTTGGAGATGTGCAGCTCGATCAGCGGCGCCTTGAGCTGGGCCGCGGCGTCGCGGACCGCGATCGAGTAATGCGTCCACGCGGCCGCGTTGAGCACCACCGGCCAGCCGGCGTCGGCGGCTTCGTGCAGCCAGCCGACCATCTCGCCCTCGTGGTCGGTCTGCCGGACCTCGACGTCGATCCCCAGCTCCTTGCCTGCTTCGACGCAGGTGGAGACCAGATCCGCGTGCGTGGCCGAACCGTAGATACCGGGTTCGCGCAGGCCGAGCCTGCCGAGGTTGGGGCCGTTGAGGACGAGCACCTTCACAGCAGCACGCTCCCGCCCGCTTTGGGGGCTTCGCCCGCCACCACCGAGTACGCGGCGGCGAGCAGCGACGGGTCCGGGCCTTCCAGCCTGCCGGGTTTGGCGAGGCCGTCGAGGACGACGAAGCGGAGCACGCCGGAGCGGGTCTTCTTGTCGCCCTTCATCGTCTCCAGCAACTGCGGAAGCGCGTCCGGGTCGTACGTGGTCGGCAGGCCCAGCATCTTGAGGACCGACGTGTGCCGCTCCGCGGTGGCGTCGTCGAGACGGCCCGTGAGCCGCGCGAGTTCGGCGGCGAACACGAGGCCGACGCTGACCGCCGCACCGTGGCGCCACCGGTACCTCTCGCGGCGTTCGATGGCGTGGGCGAGGGTGTGGCCGTAGTTGAGGATCTCGCGCAGATTCGACTCGCGCAGATCCGCGGCGACGACGTCGGCCTTGACCTGGATCGAGCGGCGGACCAGTTCACCGAGGACCTCGCCGGTGGTGTCCAGCGCGGCGGCGGGATCCTGTTCGACGAGTTCGACGATGCGCGGGTCGGCGATGAACCCGGCCTTGACCACCTCGGCCATTCCTGCGACGAGTTCGTTGGGAGGCAACGTTTCCAGCGTCGCGAGGTCGACGAAGACCGCGCTCGGCTCGTGGAAGACGCCGACCAGGTTCTTGCCGGCCTCCGTGTTGATGCCGGTCTTGCCGCCGAGGGAGGCGTCGACCATGCCCAGCAGCGTGGTGGGCACGTTGACCAGGCGGACGCCGCGCATCCAGGTCGCGGCGACGAACCCGGCCAAGTCGGTCACGGCGCCGCCGCCGAGCCCGACGACCACGCCCTGGCGGTCGAAGCCCATACGGCCGAGGACCTCCCAGCAGAAGCTGGCGACGGTGAGTGCCTTGCCGTCCTCGGCGTCGGGGATCTCGACCCGGTGCGCGTCGATCCCGGCCTCGGCCAGTTCGTCGCGGATGGCCTCCGCGGTCGTCGTCAGCGTCGGCGGGTGGATCAGCGCGACCTTGGAGGCGTCGGCGAGCTGCTCGGTGAGCTCGCCGAGCAGGCCACGGCCGATGACGACGTCGTACGGCTTGACGGTGTTGACGGTGATGCGGACCGGCTCGGTCATCGTTCCCCTCACTTCGGCGGAAGCCGCTTTGCCCTCGCGACCTCGCAGGTGATCTTGCCCTTGACCGGGGTGTCCCCCGGGATCTCCTCGGTCACCTTCTGGCCGGGCGACATCCGGTTCTTCGCGAACAACGCTTCTCCGGAGGCCTTGCCGTCGGCGTCCTTGATCGCGATGGTGACGGCGTAACGCGTGTCCTCGCCCGTGCTGTTGGTGACCTCGATGGTGATCTTCGGGGTGTAGCTGGTGCTGTCGCATTTGGTGACCTTGACGTCGGCGGCGACGTCCTCCGCCGGAGCGGCGGACGCGGGTGCCCCGGTACTGGCCGCGCCGGTCTGGACGACGTCCGCGCCGGCGGGCTGCTTCTCCTCGCCGCACGCCGTCAGGGTCAGGGCCACGACGGCGAGGAGGACGCCGGTCGTGGTGGTGGTGCGCTTCATGCTCGTTCCTTGCTGATCTCGTGCAGCCCGATGACGGCGGCCTCGACGACCTCGTCGGCGGTCAGACGGTCGGTGTCGATTTCGATCGTGGCGACCTCGCGGTACACCGGCAGGCGCGCGTCGAGGAGCGACTTGTAGGTGGCGCGGGGGTTCACCCCGGCCAACAGCGGACGCGCGGTCGAGAGCCCGGCGCGCTGGACGCCGGCGGCCATCCCGACGTTGAGGAAGACCACCGTGTGCCTGGCGAGCCGCTCGCGCGTGCCCGGGGTGATCGGCGCTCCCCCGCCCAGGGAGAGGACGCCGTCGTGTTCGGCCAGCGCCTTCGCGACCATCTCCTCCTCCAGCGCGCGGAAGGCGGGCTCGCCTTCCTCGGTGAAGATGTCGGTGATGGGCTTGCCCGCGCTCGCGACGATGTCGTCGTCGGTGTCGCGGAAGGCGAGGCCGAGCCGGGCGGCGAGCGCCGGACCGACGGTGCTCTTGCCAGAGCCCGGCGGCCCGATGATCACCGCGCGAGGAGTCACCAGCGCTCCTCGAGCGCCTTCAGGTAGGCCTCGGCGTTGCGCTTGCCCTCGATCAGCGAGTCTCCGCCGAACTTCTCCAGCGCGGCGTCCGCGAGCACCAGCGCGACCACCGACTCCAGCACGACCCCGGCGCGGGGTACCGCGCAGACGTCGGAACGCTGGTGGATGGCCACCGCGGGTTCGCCGGTGGTGACATCCACAGTGGACAGTGCTTTGGGGACGGTCGAAATCGGCTTCATGGCGACGCGCACGCGCAGCGGCTCGCCGTTGGTGATGCCGCCTTCGAGCCCGCCCGCGCGGTTGGACCGTCGGGTCACCCCGACCGGACCGGTGCCGCGGTCGATCTCGTCGTGGGCCTGGCTGCCCCAGCGCTTGGCCGTGGTGAAGCCGTCGCCGACCTCCACGCCCTTCATCGCCTGGACACCCATGAGCGCGCCGGCGAGGCGGGCGTCGAGCCTGCGGTCCCAGTGGACGTGCGACCCGAGGCCCGGCGGCAGGCCGTAGGCGATCACCTCGATCACGCCGCCGACGGTGTCACCCGCCTTCCGTACGGCGTCGACCTCGGCGACCATCGCGTCGGTCCCCTCCTTGCCGAAGGCCCGGACCGGGCTCTCGTCGATGGACGGCAGGTCCGACGGCACCGGCAGCGCGCCCTCGGGCGCCGAGGCGCCGCCGATGGAGACGACGTGGCTGAGGATCTCGACCCCCAGCAGCTGCTTGAGATACGCGCGGGCCACCGTGCCGAGCGCCGTGCGGGACGCCGTCTCGCGGGCGCTCGCGCGCTCCAGCACCGGACGGGCCTCGGGGAAGCCGTACTTCTGCATGCCGGGCAGATCCGCGTGGCCGGGCCGGGGACGGGTCAGCGGCTCGTTGCGCGCCAGGCCTTCCAGCTCCTCGGCGGGCACGGGATCGGCCGACATGACCTTCTCCCACTTGGGCCACTCGGCGTTCTCGATCTGGACCGCGACGGGGCCACCCTGGGTAAGCCCGTGCCGGACGCCGCCGGTGAACTCGATGTGGTCGGTCTCGAAGCCCATCCGGGGGCTGCGGCCGAAGCCGAGCCGCCGTCGCGCGAGCTGCTCGCCCACTTCGGCGGTGGTGACCTCGACCCCGGCGGGCATCCCTTCCAGGATGGCGGCGAGGGCGGGTCCGTGCGATTCCCCTGCGGTTATCCAGCGCAACACCTGACAGATCCTGTCACAACCTCCTCTCCGTCCCGGTACAGGCCGGGCTATCCCGGACCGGGTCCGGCGAAGACGGCGAGCGCCCACGCCGCGACCAGGAGACCGGGCCCGTGCGGCACCGTGGGATGCCGGGGCCCGCCCACCGCGAGCGCCACGCTCAGTAGCGCGGCGGCGACGGCGCCGAGCACGACCGACGGCCAGCCCGTCGCGGCGAGGACCGCGCCGAGACTCCCGGCGAGCTTCACGTCACCGGCGCCGAGCGAGCGCGGCGACAGCGCGTGGACGAGCGCGTGCGCCCCGCCGAAGACCAGCGCGCCCAGCACGGCCCGCCATGCGATGGCCGCCCCTCCCCCGTGCGCGGCGACCGCGAGCGCGGCGGCCAGCGCCGGGTACGCGGGCAGGGTCAGGATGTCGGGCAGGCGGCGGTACTTCAGGTCGGCGAGCGCCAGCGGGACCGCGAAGACGGTCAGCACGGCCGGGACCGCCAGCCACCACGCCGGCCAGGCGCCCGCTTGATGCCGCAGCCAGACCGCGGCGAGCGCCACCGCCGCGACGGCCGCCGCCCAAGCCGTCACCGGTGCTCCGGCTCGGCGCAGGCAGGAGCGGGTGACGAGCGCCGATCCGGCGCCCGCCGCGGCGAAGGCGATCGGCGTGAACACAAGATCAAGAGTGCGCCCGTAGCGCTCGGTGAGGCAAGGATTTCTTTTCGTGACAGGGACTTTCACGCACTTTCGGCAAGCGGGGCGCGGTGTGGCCGTTCGCCTAGGTACATGAAGGACCCCCTTCCTGTACCTAGGTGTATTGACCTGGGAGGTTGTGAACGGGGGCGACACGTGGGTCGATGATCTTGGAATAGGGGAGGGCCTCCGGGTTCGGTGTGGATTGCGACATCTGCACCGGCTACCTGGAGGCCCTCGTGACTCACGCTAACGCAC